>JABSON010000077.1 GCA_013215915.1 Campylobacteraceae bacterium
CTATTGCCGAAAATATTTGATTTTTAACCCTTTTTTCTTAAACGAATCGTTATGAAATTGTGGTTCTTATGATATGCCGCGTAATAGCTACATTAGAAGTATGTTATACGATCTGGACCGTAATTTTATGTTTCCCCAGACCCGTAAGACACTATAGACCGTTTTCAAAATGACTCTATACGCTTTAGACCGTTTTGTTAGCTCCAGAAATTACTCCAGAATTTACTCCAGAATTTATTTCAAGGTCACATGGTCAAGGTCAAAGTTCAAGGTCAAGGTCAAATGTTCAAGGTCAAATGTTCAAGGTCATTGAGTTCAAGGTCAAGGTCATTGAGTTCAAGGTCAAGGTCATTGACCCCAGGGCTTATAACTCATTTCAAAATGCCATTATATGATATAGGATTATTTTATGATGACATCAGTATAAAAATTAGTTCCAGAAATTAATCTAGAATTTTATTTCAGAAATAATTTGTTAATAATTGTTAGCATAAGTTTGAATAATTATTTAACTTTATTTTATTATATAATTGTGTGGTTACATATATGTATGGTTAATTATAATATTTCAAGATTAATGGCCCTAGGCTTTCTGAATGTACGTGTTATCATAGTAACTGCATATACATATGTTTAATTATGTAGATTAACATTTTTATGCTGACTCATTAATAATTATTATTAATGTTACGTTTTTAATGCAGGACCTTCATGATTTCTCATGCACAACATAGCATTATAATGTACTATACAGTTGAACTAAGAATACCTGTCTATTATATAGGAATCCAGTTAAGGCACTCTAGTCTATTATAATAATTGCTTACTCTTAACTAGACCTATAATATTTGTAAGTGACAGAAAGATCATCAATTTACTTACATCTTTTTAAATAAAAATTCATTAATTTATAGTAAATGAATATATTTTAACTAAATATATATATATATTTATAAATATGACATTCTTTTATCCATGATTGTTCATCTGATGACATTCTGTATGATTTCTAACTAATAGCCATTGAAATGTTGTTGTTATTGTTGTGGTCTTTTTAGCAAAAAAAAAGAAAAGTGCATATTTTAAAAGAATTTATTGAAATTTAGCAAAAATGTGATGTATGAAAAATAATATATAAATATATAATATACAGGCTTTGTTGACTATCTGTTGTTCATTATATTCTATCGGGTGTGACATATTTTTCATCTTGTTTAGCTCTTTTTGTTGGACTCTCCATTTCAATATTTTCAATCTGTTTATTGCCGTGATATAACGATAGCATTTCTTTCTCTTTCTTAGTCTGTCTTTTTTTTCTAGGCTTTTCCGCTTTTCTACCTTTTTTTATCTCTTCTCTACTTGTAACTATCTCGTCATCGGTTAGATTTTCTATAATATTGTTTATAACATAGGGCTGCAGTTCTATCATTTTGATGTTATCTTCCACGTCACTGTCTCTATTGTCAAGCCTGTGTGACATTTCTATACTACTTCTTTCATCCTCACTATCTCCTTTGTTGTCACTAGTGTAATTTTTATTAGCTACCTCTTGTGTTATTCTTTCAACTCTAATTATTTCCTCCTGTTTCATTTTTTCAGCTCTTTCTGTTTCATACATATTCTCTTCCTCTAATATTATTTCTCTACTTAACTCTTTAGCTTTCAAATTATTGCGAGCTTGTTTTTTCAGTTTAGTTTTATTAGTTATTCTCATATACTCTTTATACAAAGTAGCTTCCTCTTCCCTATTTATTTGGATCATTGAGTCTACAACGAATTTGTGTTGGGATTTACTACTACTATTAATATCTTCAAGCCCTAAGTATTTATATATTAACTTTTTATTGAATAACATCATTATTTCTGATGGAATCTCATTTGATCCCTCATATTCTAAACATCTTTTTCTAAAAAATTTGCACCCTCTAGTTTTAGTAAAAAGACCATCTGACATCTTCTTTATGGTGTAAACCCACATCTAAAAAAAATATAAATTAATAGCGGAAATATTATTAGAACCTTTGTTAGAAAAGGATTAAAAATTGACAAAATTTACAAACTAAATACCAAAGAAAAGCTAATAATGACTTCTATAAAATATTTGATAGGGCTACCAGTCGCTTTTTAACAATGTCAATATTTTATATTATTTAATTATTATGTATAACGGTGTATTGATTAAAATAATAAAAAATATAAAATCTAGTACTTGTTAATGATATTAAATATTTTTCTTACTTGATCAGATGTGGTTACAATCCTGTTATTTTTAACCACATCCATTAGCATAAATAATTCATTTATTTTGAGAGTTCTGGTGATACTTGGATAATCAGCAATTCCAGTTTCTTCTGTGTTATTTATCTGAATAGCATATTTTTCTAATAAATTGGTATATGATATATCATCTGTTGATACAAAGCTGGCTGATGTACAGGATGTCTCTTGATTGTAGTTCATTCTTTTTTTGTCTGAAAATTAGTTTTAGCACTGATTAGATATTGACCTCTTCTAAACAGTGTTCGATTGCTACTGTCAGTTTTATACTAAAATGAAACAAAGCAGGCCTTTAGATTATATGACATAAGTTTTTTCCTTCTAAATTAAATAGTCCGAGGTAAAACCAGCTAATTGATAATAATAAATACATAATAAAAAGTTTAATGTTAGTTAATTTTGTTAAGAATTTATAAAAAGTTTGAAGATGTATAATAGTGTTGGATGTCTTTAAATGAAATATAAATTACTTTGTCTGGCATATATTTAACTATTTATATATACAATATAAAGATGTAGTTAAAATGGTTTATAATAATAATGTCATGATAATGTCATCATAGTGCCATGAGACGTGGTGTGGAAAAAAAGATCTCTAAGGTTTTTTATGCAAAAAAAGGCCCCGAAAGTTTTGTTACTACACCTCATAATGTGTTAAAAAGAATTAAAATTGTATATCCTAGTTTAAAAGTTTCTATAAAAGATATTAAAAGCTTTCTGGCATTGCAAGAAGTTTATCAGCTTCATAGAAATAGCAGAAAAAGATTTTTAACTAATCAAATTATAATAGCAAAACCAGATGAACAAATGTGTATGGACTTAATAGATTTCACAGCTTTTGAGAAATATAATAAAGGTTTGAAATTTATTTTGGTTGCCATGGACCAATTTACACGTTATGCTTATGGTGTACCGATGGTAAATAAAAATGAGAAAACCTGTTTAAAAGCCATTAAGGATGTCATTGATAATTTATATGTAAGCCCTGTAACTATTAATACCGATGCTGGTACTGAATTTTTAGCCTCAAGTGTGCAATCTTATCTAAAGCGTAAAAATATAAAACATTATATAATGGAAGGCCATACTAAGAATGGTCAATGTGAACGACTAATTCGAACTTTAAAGAATAGAATATTCAAACGTTTTGATTTAAATTTAAATAGAGATTGGGTAAATATATTGGATGATGTCGTTACTTCTTATAATAAAAGTGTAAATTCCAGTATTGGTATTGAACCATACAAAGTGTCTTATGATAATGCAGATTTGATATTTAATAAGTATTATAGAAATAAAGCGAAAAAAAAGAAACCACGTTTAAAAGCTGGAATGAGCGTGAGACTGAACCTGGCACTTGGCCCTTTTAGTAAGAATTATGAGCAAAGTTTCTCCCGTCAGATATACAGGGTGTCCAGTAATGCAATATATCCAAATATGGGCATATATCCAACATATAGAATAGAAACTTTGACTGGTCGGTCAATCCCTGGTAAATATTATGAAGATGAACTATTATCAGTTGATACTGCTAAATTTGTGGATAAATATTCATTTCCTGTTGAGAAGATATTAAAATATAAGAAAGATAAGGCTTATGTCAAATTCTTAGGTTATAGTAGCAAAGACAATGCTTGGATACCAATTAAAAATGTTAAGAAAATACCTATATTATAACATGCATAGGTTTTGATGATGTAGTGTATTCTTAGAGTTTTATAAGCGTTTTTATTAATTATGGGAGAAGAAATTGTATTATACAGCTTGGGAAACACTGTTAATTTACAGAGTCCAATACCGCGTGGTTATGAGATAGGACTAGCTGAATTAGCCTTCCGAAACACTTTTTATAACATATTTAAGAATGAACGCATATTTTTAAAATGTTTTATTATTAATCAGGATGGTAATTCTGAATTAATAGGCGCCTCGTTTTATAATATACCTACTGCTTATTACAACAGCTTTGAAATATTAAAAGAAGCATTATTTTTTCAAATAGATAATAATGTAAATAATAGACAATTACAGATATGTCAAAAAAGATTGCTTAATCGAATGATAAATTTAAATAATCAATTACATGTATTGCCAGCTGCTGTTGAGGATAAAAATGATTTATATGTTCTGAGTATGACAGAGGGTCTGAGACGTTTTCTAGGTCTTATAAAAAGTAGTATTGACATACATTCGTATGGCTACGTAGCAGATCAGCCTATTAATTTAAATTCTAAAACTACATTTGATATTAAATGTGAACAAATTTTGCGTACGGAGCATGGTAGTAATATTTTAAGGAGTCTGGCAGTAAATGGTGCTTATAATGAGCTGCTATGGATAGAGTTTGACAATATTATTTATAGAGCGCTGGATGACACATCGAAGTCTTTTCTAAGATTTAATATTGATAGTAGTGTTCAAATATTATATTTCACGTTATTTTTACGTCCTTTAAGTAAATAAAAATAATAGTATTACTGGCGATATGTCTGCTGATGACGGGTCATTTTATGCCTCGTTTGTAGGTGATAAGGAAGATCATTTAACTAATAATTATTTTAATATTCAGCTTAATGAAGAGCTGGTTTTTAAACGTGATTATGAGGTTGCAATTACAGAAGTAACAATACCTTCATATGTACATAATATTTTTGAAGACACTTACTGCACCATATTGCGTATGCGTAAAGGGGATTCCATTACTTCTAAAGACCCTATGTTAAACAAAATTAGAATAGAACATGATGGTTTTAACTATGTTTTAGATTATGGGCTCCGAATAAAACTAACACCTGGTTTCTATAGTAGTTTTGAAGCTGTGAAAAAAGAATTGAAACAGAGGGCTTTTGAAATTATTAGTAACCCTAGGTATAAGATTGTACCATATAATAGTATGCTTCACGAGGTAAATAATAGTAAAAAAGCGCATAGATACTATTGGGACATTATTGATGGGAAAGTGGGAAATTTTGATGAATTTTATATTGGTCGGGAATATATTTCCTCTGAGCCTAGGGATATTAAAGATGCAATGGTTAATGATACATTAAATAACATTAAATTTTTTGACCGTTTAAAACATGATAAGTATTTAGATCGTGTAGTTATAGATTCGGAGGATGATTTGGCCAGTACTGAGGATTATATCACTAGAATGGGAGTTAGTGAGTCATTAAGAATCTTTCTAGGCTGTGAAAAAAATACATTAATTGTAAAACCTGAAACTAACGTGTTATCGGATTATAGACTTAGAATTTACCCATATCGTCATATTTTTATTTCTACAGATATAGTAAAACCTAGATACACCGTGAATGGTCTAAAGACATATTGCCTTCGTGAAATACCAATTGAGAGAATACCACGACTTGGACAGATAATTCATCACGAGTTTGAATCTTTGCGTTATATACCACTTCAAACTAGAAATATTAAACAGATAGGTTTTGGACTTTGGTCTGAAGATTCAAATTTCGGAGCTTTAGAGCGTTTTTTCTATAAGGATTCTCAGTATAAGTGTGTGTTTACATTACATTTTAGACCTATGCAGTAATAATGGCGGCTGCTGCTGGTGACTCTTTCTATATTACTATATTGGCTGACACTAGAAAATATGATAATAAACTAAATAATTTTGTTACAGATTTACCCAAAGTACTTGAATTTAATACCCCTCATGAAATATGCTTAACAGAGTCAATTATACCATATAATTGTTTAAATGTAGGTAAAAATACGTATTTAACAATTTTACGTTTAGTTAGAAAAAATATTGAGGATGAATCGTTAGATGATTTAATATATGATAGATATGATCGATATTTAGCTTCACATGATGAAGATGATGATGCTACTAGCTATATTAAAATGTATGTCATGTACTATGCAGTGAGATTACGGGTACCAGAAGGTTATTATAATAATGTAAATGAATTTTTAGACGTAGTCCAGAAAAAAGTAGCATACATATGTGGCAATCGGACTAAATATTTATTACCGGCCCCTACAAGCAATAATGATTTGGAAATACGTGATTATTATGACAGACATATTAAGGGAGAGGTAACTGATAAATATCGCGAATTTGTGGTAGGACATTTTATTACTGCTAAAGAAATAGCTGAATATAAAAAAAACAACATTGATTGGGAGAAATTGGATTCATTAAATAACATGTTATTTTTTAATCGCATATATTACCGTAATTATACAGGTCAGGTGGTTATTAATGAGGATACATCTTTAAATAGTGCCAACTATGTTACAGAGCTTCACATGGATAAAGATTTTGCTTTGCTTTTAGGTTTTAATACCAGAATTGAGTTACTGTACCCAAATATGAGAGTTGTATCCCCTTACCAAAGTCGTATAATTCCTAACGATTTACTCTTTATATATAGTAATGTAGTTAATAGTATAATTGTTGGAGATTCCTTATCACAACTTTTAAGAATAGTACCGGTAACAAAAGATGCTAAATTTGGTAGTTTGATACACTCGGAATATAAAAATCTTCAATATCTTCCTCTAAATACACAATATTTAAACAGCATACGTTTTACTATACGAAATATTGAAGGTAATTTAGTCAAATTTTTAAGCGGACCCCATACCATCGTGTTAAATCTACATATTAGACCGATTAAAAGAACTTCTATTTAGTTATTATAGTGCCATGTATCAAGACAGTGCATTTGATAGAGTCCTAGATAGCTATTATCAAAATCAAGTTATTTCAGGCTCGGGTGGTAGTAATTTTTATAAAGGACAGATATTTAGTACTGGACATGGTTTAAATTCTATTTTGAGCAGTGTTTTTAAATTTGCCAAACCCCTCTTAAAGAAAACTGGAAGATACGTGGCTCAAAAAGGTGTTCAAAGTTTAGCAGGTCTGGCAGAAGATATTATTAAAGGAGACTCGCCTAAACAGGCTTTAAAACGAAGAAGCGGTCTCGTTTTTGAAAGTTTAAAAAAAGATTTTCGGAATAAAATAAATAGAGCAATCACACAGCAGCCTGCAGCTGTGCAAAATACGCGTAAAAAACAAAGTAGAAAGCAGGTTAAAAAAATTAAAAAAAGAAATAAGGACAATTTAGGTTTTTTTTGAAGAAAAAAATATTCAAGAAATAATAATAATGAGTAATATACCATTAAGCATAAATTCTAGATTGGATATGTTTCAAAAAGCCCCGGTACAGGTATCAAATTTATCAGCTACATATGTCTCATACGACCCTGTAAATGCTATTAATAATTTGAATCCTATACAATTTAATATTGAGGGTAATGACCAATTTATGAATCTAGCTCATTCATATTTAAAAATTAGGTTAAAAATAGTCAAAGCTGATGGTACTAACTTAGTTGATGATGATGAAGGTAAGGTAGCTTTTGTCAATCACCCGTTAGCCTCTGTATTTAAACATTGTAAGGTATCTTTAAATGGAGTTACAATATCGACCTCTGGCGATTTCTATCCATACAAAGCTTTTTTTGATGTGTTATTTACATCCAGTATTAATGGTGTTAATACTAGAAGAATGAGAGGTTGGGATTTAGATACGGGAGCTAAAAATTCTGTAGCTGCAGCTGATAACTCAGGTTTTACAGCCAGGGCGGCTGCGGCTAACTTATCAGTTGAGCAAGAGTATTTAGGAATATTAAATGTAGACTTTTTTAAACAAAGTAAAAATCTTTTAAGCAATGTTAAATTAGAAATAACTCTCTACCCATCAGAAGCTACATTCTGTTTACAAAAATTACCAGCTTTTAATAATGCTTGCAAATATGTAATTACTAGTGCTAAAATGGTCATAAGAAAAGAAGTTATCAGCCCAAATACGTATTTACCAATTGAAAAAGGTCTGGCAAGGACAAATGCATCCTATTTTTATCCCTGTTCTACGTTCAAGGTTTTTAATATACCACAAGGAAATTTGAGTTATGTGACTGACAATGTATTTAATGGCTTAGTGCCCACTAAAATAATAGTCTGTTTTGTAGATGCTACTTCATTTTCTGGGACCTATGGCTCGAACCCTTACTATTTCTCTCCAGGACCTAATTTAAGAAATATTTCCATATATAAAAATGGTCAACATATCCCACATGCCAGAACTATAAAATTGGACCTTACAGCTAATGGTGACGTATTAGAGGCCTACCAAAATTTACTGGAGGTATGTGACAAATCAAATAATCTTTCAGAAGGATTAATTTTTCCACATACTGAGATGCTAAAAGGTTTATTTTTTTATGGCGTAGATTTGCAAAGCGATACAGACACAAGTGATCATGTATCACCTCAACAGACTGCTAACATTAGTTTAAGTATAGATTTCAGTGTGGCTCTTACAGCACCACTAGAATTACTATTATATGCAGTTTTTGATATTGAGACCCAAATTAGTCAATCACGCCAAATTATTCATACTTTCTCACTTTGAAAAAATAAAAATACATACATAATAGTGTGGTACCAAGGAGGAGACGTAGAGCTACTGCTGTAACAACATTCAATGAAACCTCTAAATTCATATATAATTAACAAGATCTTACATGCCTGTCCTATAACCAAGGATGTTTATAAAGGTATAAAAGCACGTGGAGATATCTATATAAAATCATCTCCACCGCCCAGGGCTTATATTATTAACAGTGGCTGGTTTTGGGGCCCAGGAGCTCATTGGGTGTTAATATATTTCGATAAAGAATACACACTTTTTTTTGATAGTTTTGGTTTCTCACCTGATTTATATAATTTTCCATTTCTTGGGGAGAGAAAAGGGCTACCTCTTATTCGAAATACAGCTCTTCTACAAAATTTTGAAAGTTCAGCATGTGGTTACTGGGCTATATATATATTATATCATATATTAGCAGGTAAGACACTGTATAAAATATTACAAAGATTTAAAGATACTTCCTCTCAGATGAATGACCAGTACGTGTATTATTTTGTTAAGGATCTATCATGGCGCTATGCGAAACAGAGAATAGAGTAATTTATTTAAACAGATTCGATTTGAAATTAAAACATCCTGCAAATTATTTGGTAACAGGCCCCTCCCAAACAGGGAAAACCACGTTCATATTTAATATAATAGAAAATTTAGAACATGTCATAACACCGGTAATTAAAAATGTTGTTTATATATATGGTATGTATCAAAAAATGTTTAAGAAATATGAGAAAAAAGTTTTCTTTACAGATGATTTAAAATATATTTCAGCTTCATTTGATACGCCGACATTACTAATCCTAGATGACGTCATGCTTAGCTTGGGAAACAGTACAGAATTATTAGAGCTTTTTACTGTAAGAGGACATCACAGATCTATCAGTGTAATCCTTGTACTTCATAATATTTTTTCAATTGGTAAAGTGTTTAAAAGTTTGAAAGATAACACACATTATTATTACATTACAGAATACCTTCAGGATATGATAAAATTGAAAATTTTCGCAAGACAAATAGGCGACTCTCAGGATCCTAATTATTTCATGTCTAGCTATTTAGATGCCATACGTGAAAAATATAATGGCTTATTGGTAGATGTACATCCAAAATCAGAACTTCGAAAAATAGCTAAGTACAGAAGCAAAGTCCATCAAATAAACGGTCAAGTTTTATATATACCTAAACGTTTGAGAAATATTTTTAGTTGTCAGGATGAGTAGTACAAGAAAGAAGCAAAGACCCATACGTAATCTGTCGAACATTTTTAAAAAATTGACAATTAAAACTTCTAATATAAAAACAGTAATTAGTCAATTCGAAAAATTAACTGTCAATGCTGCCGGAGCTTTATAAGAAAAAAATTAATTTTTTAAAACGTGTTTCAAAAAAATCATTAAAACATCAGAAAAAGATATTCAGTGGATGCCCCGAGCGTATAATTAAAGATGTGAGTAAGTTATTTCATAATATTTGTAATAATAAGAAAATAGTTCTTAATCCACGACAAATTAAAAAGCTTTTGAAATATCGAAAATTTTTACGAGGTATTAATAAAATTAAGAAAAATAAGAGAAAATATTTAGTAAAAAATATAAGTGGCGGATTTCTATCTGCATTAATACCATTACTAGTTAATGTAATAGCAGGCATAGGCAGTCAATTTTTATAGAAAATGATAAAAGCAGTGGTACAACAGGATTTTGAAACTAATAATAATAATTTTAAAAATGTTGAGAGAAATAGCAGCATGTTTACAAACCCTGTTAATAGTGAATTACATTCTTTAGAAAAACAACTTACTCAATTATTAAATCAGGATAATATGGATTCTGATTTAAAAATTACATTATATCAAGATATGCTAAATAAATCTCTAGAATTATTTAATCATAGTAAAAAAATTACTAATGTTATTTCAAAACCTGTTATTAAACAGCCATACGAAATTACCCATACTGATTTTAAACCTGCTTTAAAAAATATAAAAAAAATTAAAAAAATGCCAGTTAAGAGAAAAATTTCTGAATTAGGCTATAAAACTAAAAAAAAAATATTGTCAGCAGTAAAAATGTCACCTAAAAAATTAAGAAGCAGGAAAGTCTATGATATTTATAATTACGATTTGAAAAATGATGTTACTTTATTATAATAGGACATTTTTATACATATTTTTAACTAGTATAATAATACATGTTAAACGTATGTTTAAAAATGTGAAAACTATTTCTTTCTAAAAATAACTGCTAAGAATGTTGTAAATAGACATCTATCTAAATTTAGCTCTGTTTATAGTAGTAATGTTATATACATGTTTTCTACTTTTTAAAACATGTTAACTTAGCATGGTATTTCTAGAAAGAAAAAAAGTTTAACCCTCCAAGACACGGCTGGACGTCTTCGTTCGTTTGGGGGATCAACATTATATTTTTAAACACACATTTGTAAAAATAATTGTCATATGTGTTTTAAAAATATAATGGCTAACAAAGCCGTACAATTGTAATTTTTTTTTAGTTTAATTGCAGGCTTATTTAAAACATGTTGAAACATGTTTAGACATGTTTAGACATGTTTAGACATGTTTAAACTTGTTTAGACTTGTTTTGCAGAAGATTTGTTCCAGAAAATTCTACTTGAGATTAGATAACCTGCAAACCTGAGTTAAGCTTGTTTAGTGTAACTCTAGCTTTGACTAAGTATGTAGTTATGTTTAATGTATTTTGATAATTTTTTATTATTATTATTATATTCTTGGATTATGGATTTGGAAATTGATGAGAATATCTTAGATTTATCAAATGCTAGTACAGATGAGTTTGTTGACT
>JABSON010000078.1 GCA_013215915.1 Campylobacteraceae bacterium
AATATACTAAATAAAGCTGTTGAGAGTATTAGTGACTCTAAAAGAGATGAATTGTTACAAAAATGGGTTTCAATTGAATATAAAGATAAAATTGATTATAAAGTTTTAGCTGAAATATTGTTTGTTATCTCTATTTTATTTATATTTTTATTATATAAACAAAGTATATTAAATAATAAAAATAAAAATCTTAATTTTGAATTAGAAATCAAGAAAAAAGAGTTAGAAAAAGCAAATATTGAACTTGAAAATAAAGTAAGAGTTCAAATAATTAAAAATGAAAAAAAGAATAAAATTCTTGCACAACAATCAAAAAAAGCAGCACTTGGTGAAATGATTGCCAATATTGCACATCAGTGGAGACAGCCTTTAAATAATATTAATTTATTAGTTCATTTTTTAAGAGATAATTATACTAATAAAAACTTTTCGCAACAAGATGTAAATTCAAATGTTCATGATATATATTTACAAATAAATTATATGTCAAAAGTAATTGATGATTTTAGAGCATTTTTTAAACCTAGTTCAAAAGAAGAAGAATTTGATTTAAATATTGCAGTTGAAAAATCTATAAATTTAATTTCTGCTCAATATGCTAAACATAATATACAAATAATAAAAGATATAAATGAAATAAAACTGATTACATTTGAGAACGAATTAATGCAAGTTTTAATTAATATATTTAATAATGCAAAAGATGAATTATTAAATAATGCATCTTCGAAAAGATTTATATTTATATCTGCGATAAAAGTAGAATCAAAAATTATTATAAAAATCAGGGATAATGCAGGTGGAATTAATGATGCAATTATTTCAAAAATATTTGAACCATACTTTACTACTAAAGATGAGTCAAAAGGAACAGGTATTGGTTTATATATGAGTGAACTTATTATCTCAAAACATATGAATGGAACTATTTCTGTTAATAATGAAGAGTTTATTTATAACGGTGAAAAATACTTAGGTGCAGAATTTACAATTATATTAAATATAGAAAGCTAATTAATATGTAATTTAATATTTTTATGTAAGAATAATATTAAATATAAAAACTTATTTTAATTTAAGTTTATTCTAGGATTTTTATGAAAATATCTAAGTCTATTATTATATGTTTATTATGCTATTCAAGCCTTTTTTCTTCATCTTATTTAACTCCTTCTGATGTATATGCAGAGGTTATTCAAATTCAAAAAGAATTAATAATATTAAAAAAACATTTTAATATTAAAAATAAAATTTCTTACTTTAAAATTAAAACTCCTTTAAAACCAAGGCATGCTTGGCAAAAAACATATGAAATAATGCTTAAAATAAATATTTTAAGACTTTCTCATAATATGCCAGTATTAGAGCCTTCTGCTATGGCTCCTGTCTTAAATTTAGATCCTGCTTTGACTTTTGAACAAACACAAAGAATTTTAACTGAAATAAGAATTTTTAAACACAGACTACTAATAAACGCTAAGGTTTCAGAAAAACAAAAGTTTAGTAATAAAACACCACTTGATGTATATAATGCTTTAAATAAAGCTTCTGTAGTATTAGATATTCTTAATGGTGGTGAATTTACTCCTTCTCACGTATTTGGTGAAACTATGAGAATTTTTGATGATATTAGTACTATTTTGGCATATCTAAATATTAATAACCATACTATTCCCACAAAAAGAAGAGATGACTCAAGTCCCTTTGATACATTTAATGTAGGGATTAATATTTTAAGTAGAATTGAACAAATTCAAAAAACATTTGCAATTGAAAGTATTAATTTTTATTCTTTTAAAAAGAATAAAATTACTCCATCTGATGTTTTTTCTCTAACTCAACTTATACTAGCAGAGCTTCAAACAATAAAAGCATATATTGGTTTAGATGATTATGTTACTCCTTATTCAAAACATTATAAAAATAAAACACCTGCTGATGTTGATCAAATGATGGGTTGGTCTCTTAGACAAATATCTTTAATTTCACTTGATTCAAATAGAAAAGGTAAATAATGAGATTTTCACTTAAAAATAAAATATTTGTATTGTATATGATTGTTATTATTATTTCAGTAACTAGTATTGGTTATATTGGTTTATCTGCAACTTCAAAATCATATCTTAGTGCAGCTTTATCATTAAGTAAAAATAAAACAGATAATTTAACTCTATCACTTGAAAAGTATTTAGCTGATGTTCCAAATGAAATTAATTATTTGTCTAACTTTTATGCTTTTCAAAAGTATTTTATTTGGTCTTCAATTGGTGAAAAAAGTAAAGAAAAAAAATGGGAAGATCTTTTCTCCGCAACTTTATTAGACTTTTTACAAAAGAATAAAACATATTATAAGGTAAGAATTTTAGATAATTATGGTTTTGAAAAATTATCTTATACTTATAATAAATCAAATGATTATGCATATAAAAGTCCGAAAGCTGATCTTCAAGATAAGTCTAGAAAAACATACTATAAAGAAGGAATAAATTTAAAAAAAGGTGAATTCTTTATTTCAGATGTTAATTTAAATGAAGAACAAGGAAAAATCGAAACTCCTTATATCCCTGTTATTAGATTTATAACTCCTATAATCGATACAAATGGTGAAAAACATGGTTTATTTGTTGTAAATGTATTTGCAAATATATTTTTAGATTATTTTGATAAGTTAAATGACTCAGATAATCTTCAATTAGAGTATTTTTTAATAAGTAAAAGTGGTGAATATATTTATTCTAAAGACAAAAATAAATTATGGTCAAAACAATTAAAACATGATAATAATTTTAATGTGGATTTTCCAAATATTTTAGATAAATTTAAAAATGATTCAGGTGTTTCTAAATATGATGATATTATTTATTCATATAAAAGACTTCATTTTGAGAATTCTTACAATAATAAATATTTATATGTTGTATCAAGAATTGATACAAAAGTTGCATTAAGTGATTTAAGTCAATTTAAAGAGAAGTTTTTAATTATATTAATTTTAGTATTAGTTCTTGGTTATTATGTAGTTACAAAATACTTAGAAGTTATAATTAAACCCTTAGTTAATGTTTCGAAACAGCTAGCATTTTTATCAAAAGGTGAAGTTGATGATACTGTTATTGAATATAAATATGAAGATGAAATTAAAGAATTATTAAATGCAAATGAGGTTCTTAAGAAGTCACTAAAAATGAATATTCTTCAAGCTCAAGCGGTTGCAAATGGTGATTTTTCACAAAAGGATTTTAAAGTAGCAGGTAATGATAAACTTGGTCTTGCTATTGCTCATATGACATCAAGATTAAGTGAAGTTTCTTTTTTAGCAAATGAGTTGTCAACTGGTAATTATGATGTTAAAATTAATGTTAAAAGTGAAAATGATAAATTAGCACAAGCTTTAATTCAAATGGTTAATTATTTAAAAGAAATAACAAAAATATCAGAAGCTGTATCTAAGGGTGATTTAAATGTTATTCATAATATTAAAAGTGATAAAGATAGATTAGGTTATGCAACACTTGAAATGACTTCTTATTTAAAAAACATATTAAACCAAACTAAACTTATTTCTCAAGATGATTTTTCACAAAAATATGTACTTAAATCAGAAGATGATGAACTAGGTTCGGCTATTTTATTAATGACAAATAAACTAGAAGAGAATAATTTAAGAAATAAAGAAGAGATATGCTTTAGTGATAGTTTAAATGAACTATCAAATAGATTAAGTTTGGCAAATTCTATGGAGAATATTTTTAATGTTTCATTATCTTTAATTTCAAGATATATAAATGCTGCTTCTTCAGTATTATATATTTATGAAAGTAAAAGTGAAAAATTATATTATGAATCAGCATATTGTTACATAGTAAAAAATGAGAATAGAATATTTTCTTTAGGTGAGGGTGTAATTGGACAGGTAGCTTATGAAAAAAAAGAAATTATATTAGATAATTTAGTTTCAAAAAATGTGCAAATTCAAAGTGCATTAAATTCTTCTTATCCAAAAGAAACATTTACTTTTCCTATGTTAATTGATAATAAACTATATGCAGTAATTGAGTTCTCAACATATACATTTTTTACAGAAATTCAAAAAGAGTATATAAGAAAAAGTTCAGATATTTTAGTTAATGTTTTTAATAATGCAAAACAAAATGATAAAATTAAAAATTTACTTGAAAAATCTCAAAAAACAAATGAAGAACTACAAGCTAATTCAGAAGAATTAAGTGCAACTAATGAACAAATGGAAGAACAATCTGAATTATTAGAACAGCAAGCAAAAGATTTAAAAGAGCAGAACTCTAAATTAGAATATGCTAAAAAACAAATTGATATTAGAGCAGCTGAGTTAAATAAATCAAATGAGTATAAATCAGAATTTTTAGCAAATATGTCACATGAATTAAGAACACCTTTAAATTCAATCATTCTATTATCTTCATTATTAGAAAAAAATAATCTAAGTAATTTAAATAATAAAGATATAGAAAAAGCAAAAGTAATAAACGAATCAGGAAATGAATTGTTAAGGTTAATTAATGATATTTTAGATTTGTCAAAAATAGAATATGGAAAAATGGATTTAATAATTGATAAAATTGATAGTGCAACTTTTTTAGATCATTTTGAAGATACATATAAATATACAGCCGAAAATAAAAATATTGATTTTATCGTAATAGATAACTGTAAAAGCGTATTTTTTAATGATAAAGACAGATTATGTCAAGTATTAAGAAATCTTATTTCTAATTCATTTAAATTTACAAAACAAGGAAGTATTACTTTAGAGATTAAAAATTCAGATGATAAAGATTTACCTATTTGTCTTAGTGTTAAAGATACAGGAATTGGAATTGCTAAAAATAAACAAGATATAATTTTTAAAGCTTTTATGCAAGCTGATGGAAGTACCAGCAGAGAATATGGTGGAACTGGTTTAGGATTATCTATTTCAAGAGAATTAGCTGCCTTAATGAAAGGTAAAATAGTTTTAACATCAAAAGAAGAAGAAGGTTCAGAGTTTTGTATATTATTACCAAATTTAAAAAATGATTTTAAAATTAATATTAAAAAAGATAAAGAGATTATATTAAAAAACTCAATTTTAATTGTAGAAGATGATATTTTTCATCAAGAAATTATATATAATAATTTAAAAAAGAATAGAGATATTGATCTTAAAACAGCAAGCTCTGTTAAAAATTCACTACATTTACTAAAAAAAGAATTTTTTGATTTAATTATTATTGATTTAAAACTAGAAGATGGAAATGGGTCCGAAATATGTGAATTTATTAAAAATAATAGTATAAATTCATGTGTATTTATTTATACATCAAAAGAATTAAGTACGAAAGAATCTGACTATTTATCTGGGATATCAAATAAAATAATTGTTAAAAGTCCTAGTTCTTATAAAAGATTAGAAGATGAAGTTAATTCATTTTTTTCTCTTACATCATCTTTTTTAAGTCTAAATCCTAATTCAAATATTGAATCTATAAAAACTTTGGAATTTCCTATAAATAATATAGAAATTAATGATAAAGAAGAACTTATAAATATACATATATTGGAAAATAAAATAGGAAAACCAAAAGAATCAAGTACAAATAATTTAATAAATAAAAATGTATTAATTGTAGATGATGATATAAAAAACATATTTGTTTTATCGGCTGCTTTACAAGAAAGAGGAATGAATACTTTACATGCTAAAAATGGAGCAGAAGCTATTGATATTTTAAAAAAAAATAATACAATTGATATTGTTCTTATGGATATAATGATGCCTATAATGAATGGTTACGAAGCTATGGAAATTATTAGAAAAGATAAAAGTATAAAACATTTACCAATAATTGCAGTTACTGCAAAAGCAATGCCTCAGGATAAAATTGACGCAATTACTAGTGGTGCTGATGATTATTTAGTAAAACCAATTGATATTAATAATTTATATTCAATGACTTCAATGTGGTTAAATAAAAAAATATGTTAAGTTTTACTAGTAAAGATTTAAATGACTTTTTTAATGAAGTTTTTTTTAAGTATGCCTATGATTTTAGAGAATATAATCAAAGTACAATGAAAAGAAGAATCCAATTACATGCTATTAATATAAAAATAAGTACTTTTTTAGAATATACAAAAAAAGTTTTAGATAATAAAACTATTTTTAACGGGATGTTTTCATATTTATGTATTCATGTAACAGAATTTTTTAGAGAAGCTAAACATTTAGAAGTTTTAAAAGAAAAAGTATTTCCTTATTTAGAAACATTCTCTCATCTTAAAATTTGGTATCCAGCCTGCAGTAGTGGAGAGAATGCTTATTCTTTAGCAATTATGTTAGATGAATTTAATTTATTGCATAAAAGCCAAATTTATGCAACTGATTTTAATGATAGTATTTTATCAAAAGCAAAAAATGCTAATTACTCTTTTGATTCGTTAGCTATAGCAAATAAAAACTACAAAGAATATAGTGGAAAAATATCATTTGATGATTATATTATTAAAAAAGATAAAACTTTTACTTTTAAAGATTATATAAAAGAAAAAGTTTTATTTTTTAATCATAATTTAGTTTGTGATAATGTAATGAATGAGTTTAATTTAATTATTTGTCAGAATGTATTTATATATTTTAATAATAATTTAAAGAAAAAAGTATGTAGTTTATTTGATAATTCTTTATGTAACAATGGTTTTTTAATAATTGGAAAAAAAGAGTATTTATCTAGTGAATGTTTAATTAGTTTTAAAGAATATGAAAACGACAAAAGGGTATATCAAAAATGCAAATAAAAATATTAATAGTAGATGATGTTCAAGCTAACTTAATTGCACTAAGAGCCCTGCTTGAAGTAGTAAATAAAGATTTTGTAATAAAAGAAGCTTTAAATGGTGAAGAAGCCTTAGAACAAGTATTAAATGATAAAATTGATTTAATAATATTAGATATTCAAATGCCAATAATGGATGGTTTTGAAGTAGCTAAATTTTTAAAGTCAAATAATTTAACAAAAGATATTCCAATTATTTTTTTAACAGCCGCTTTTAAATCTGATGATTTTATGGAAAAAGGATTTGATTTAGGTGCAGTTGATTATTTAACAAAACCAATTAATGAAAATTTATTTATTAACAGAATTTCTTTATATACAAAACTTATTATTGAAAGAAATAATAATATGATAAAAGATAAATTAATGTTTCAACAATCTAAAATGGCATCAATGGGAGAAATGTTATCAAACATTGCTCATCAATGGAGACAACCATTAAGTTCAATTTCTACTACTGCTTCTGGACTTGCTTTACTTAGAGATAGTGAACAGTTAAGCGAAAAAGATTTAATGAGTGGTTTAGATAATATAGTAGAAGTTACCAAATACTTATCTCAAACAATTGATGATTTTAGAACTTTTTTTAAACAAGATAAAGACAAAAGTGAATTTAATGTTGCAAGATTATTAAATAAAAGTATAAGTATTATTCAAAATATATATAAAAAATATAATATTCATATTATTAGTAATTTTGATGAAACTTTAAATATGAGAACATATAAAAATGAATTAATTCAAGTATTTATGACTTTATTAACAAATGCAAAAGATGCACTTCATGATATTGAAGGAGAAAAACTTGTATTTGTTGAAATATTATCAGATGCGGATAATATAATTATAAAAATTAGAGATAACGCAGATGGAATACCTTTAGATATAATTGATAAAATATTTGAACCATATTTTACTACAAAAGATCAAACCCAAGGAACAGGTATTGGTTTATTTATAGCTAATGAGATTATCGTTAATCACATGAAAGGTAAAATAACTGCTAAAAATGTTTCTTATGAACATAATCATGAAATTTATATTGGTGCAGAATTTGTTTTAACATTAGCTTGTGGAGTAGATCAAAAAGCCTGCAATATTTTAAGTGCATATTAAAAGGAAAAACTATGAATAAAGTATTAGTAGAAGAACAACTAGTTACACCTAGTAAAGTTGTTTGTATTGGACGTAACTATTATGATCATATAAAAGAGTTAAATAATGAAATTCCAGAAGAAATGGTATTCTTTTTTAAGAGCAATTCTTCTATTTCTAATGAACTGTATTTTCCTAAGAACCAAAACAAATGCCATTATGAAGCTGAACTTTCATTTTTAATTAAAGATAATAAAGTAGAATCTATAGCTTTTGGATTAGATTTAACACTAAGAGAACTTCAATCAAAACTTAAAGAAAAGGGGTTACCTTGGGAGAGAGCTAAATCTTTTAATAATGCAGCTGTTTTTTCGCCTTTTATTAAATTTGATAAAGACTTAGAGTTTTTATCTTTTGAGTTATATATCAATAATGATTTAAAACAAAAAGCTGATTATTCTTTAATGATAAACAAAGTAGATGAGATAATTAAAGAACTTAATACTTTTTCATATTTTGAAGATGGAGATATTTTAATGTCAGGGACCCCTAAAGGAGTTGGAACATTTATAAAAGGTGATGTTTTTTTAGGAAAAATATTATATAAAAATGAAATAATACTTGAAAAAGAGTTTGAAGTTAAATAAGTATTATTAGATATAATCCTTTTTTAATTATAAGAAGGAAAAATATGTCAAATTTTATTAAAGTATTTATTTTATTATCGTTATTTTTAAATACTCTAGAATCAAATACAAAAGTTTTTTTAAAAAATAATGAAATTCACTATAACGGAGATTTAAGTTTTAAAGCTAATTCTAAAGTATTTGAATTATATAAAAATAATTTGAAAACAATTAAATATTTAAGTATTACATCTAAAGGTGGAGAAGTAAATAATGGTTTAGACTTAGCTGATTTTATTTTAAAAAATAAATTAAGTGTAAAAGTTTTAGATTATTGTTTATCTTCTTGTGCTAATTATGTTTTTCCAGCAGGAAAAAATAAAGTACTTGGAAATAGGGCACTAATTGGTTTTCATGGTGGTGCTAATAGTCGTGAGTTTACTGCTAAGGATATAGATGAAACTTTTGTTGAAGAAATTATTAAATCATCTCTAGCGAACAATATAAAAATTTCTAAAAAAGAAGCAAAAGAACAGTTTTTATCTTATATGAATCAAACATCTAAAAGAGAACAAGAGTTTTTTTTTAAGATTAATGTAAATAAAAAATTATCTACTTTAGGACAAAATAAAAAATACTTATATCTTGAAAAAGAAGGTTTTAATGCTTGGTACTATTCTATTAAAACTATGCAAAAATTAGGTTTAGAAAATATATCTGTAATAAATGGACCTTGGAAATATAAGAAAGCATTTAAAGAAATTGATGCTTTCGAAGTCAAAGTAAATAAATAATTATTAAAATAAAAAACTTAAAATAAAAAACTATTAATATATTTAATTCTTATTTTTTGTTCTTTTGTTAATATTTCAAATAATATAATAGAAAAAGGAAAATTATGAATTATAATAAATTAAATGATGAAGAAAAACATGTAATTGAAGATAAAGGTACTGAAAGACCTTTTTCAGGGGAATATGATAATTTTTATGAAGAAGGAGAATATATTTGTAAAAAATGTGATACTACTTTATTTAAATCATCAAGTAAATTCTCTTCTTCTTGTGGTTGGCCTAGTTTCGATAATAGTTTAGACACAGTAAAAAGAATTCCAGATACAGATGGAAGAAGAGTTGAAATTGTATGTTCAAATTGTAATGGTCATTTAGGTCATGTTTTTGAAGGTGAGAATTTTACAGATCTAAATACTAGACACTGTGTTAATTCTATTTCAATTAAATTTAAAGCAGATAAATCTCTAGTTAAAACTGATGAGTCTTATGCATATTTTGCAGCAGGATGTTTTTGGGGAGTTGAATATTATTTCCAAAAACAAGAAGGTGTAATTAGCGTTGAATCTGGTTATATGGGTGGAGAGTTAAAGAATCCTACTTATGCAGACATATGTACAGGTGTAAGTGGTCATTTAGAGCTTGTAAGAGTTAAATATAACAAGAATAAAGTATCTTATAAAGATTTATCTAAACTATTTTTTGAGATACATGATTTTTCACAAATAAATGGACAAGGACCTGATATTGGACCTCAATATTTGTCTTGTGTATTTTATGAAAAAGATGAAGAAAAAGAGATTGTTTTAGAACTTATTTCACTTCTTAAAAAGAAAGGTTTTAAAGTAGCAACTTCTTTAGTTAATTATACTAAGTTTTATATTGCAGAAGAGAATCATCAAAACTACTATGCAAGACACCAAACGGTGCCTTACTGTCACTCTTATAAAAAAATATTCTAGCTAACACCTAGAATATAATAAATAGCTCTATCATCAATTTTTTGAAGTTCTACATTGTATTTATCTGACCAATGTTTAACTTCAGTATGAAATTCTTCTAATATTGCTTCAGCGTCATTTTCATCACATTTGATTTTTAAATAATCAGATTTATTTGATAATGCTATATAAGCATTCATTTTTTTCAAATGGTCATTTAATGAAATAATATGTTTTGCAAACTTATCAAAGTTTTTTGTATTACTAATCATTAATTCTGCTTGTTTAATAGCATTTTCACTTTTCGTATAACCAAGTTGTGATAAAACAACTTCTGCTGTCATTTCAATTTGCATTTAAGCTCCTTTAATTTATTAATATAATATAACAAATTATATATGAAAATATAATAAAAAATTTAATCTATTTTTTAAATATATATATTTTGCTACAATGAGGAATATTAAAAGAGTAAGGTATTAAATGATAAATGAAAAAGCGGTATTTTTAGATAGAGATGGAGTTATTAATATAGAAAAAAACTATTTATATAAAATTCAAGACTTTGAATTTGTTCCAGGTGTTTTTTCTTCATTAAAACATTTGCAAAATTTAAATTACAAATTATTTATTATTACAAATCAATCAGGAATAGCAAGAGAATATTATTCAATTGAAGATTTTAACATACTTACAAAATGGATGGTAAATGAGTTTAAAAAAGAAGGTATTATTATCTCATCAGTTCAGTTATGTCCTCATGGTCCAAAAGATGATTGTTTATGTAGAAAACCTAAAACATTAATGATTGATAATATTTTAAAAACTTTTAATATTGATTTAGAGAACTCTTGGTTAATAGGAGATAAAAACTCTGATATATCTTGTGCTATAAATGCTAAAATAAAAAATACTATTCAAGTTAAATCTGGTCATGAGTTTAATGAAAATGATTCTTTAGCTAATATAGTATGTGATAGTATTAAAGATATTAAAGATATTATAAAAGAATAAATGATTGATTTATATAATTATTTATTTTTTAGACTAGGACTATTTTTTTCTTTCTTATTTAAAATTTCTAACTTCTTCACTATTCTAATTTTTTTTTACACATTCAATTAAACTTTTTATAAGTAAAAAGAATAAA
>JABSON010000079.1 GCA_013215915.1 Campylobacteraceae bacterium
TTATGCTTTTTATCTTAAAACATTTAAATACTAAATATTTATAAATCTTCGACTAGGAAAGAATTGCCTATTTATCTTCATGTCTAGATAATAATATTTAATTTCTTTGCGATGTTTATATTTTCTTATTATTTCTAAAATTAAGTCTATTTCAAAATTAACTTAATTATCATCAACTATTAGTTTTAAATAATAGAAGTTCTTAAAAAGAATCACAGCAATTAGACTTATTATATAATAAATATAATTACTGTGATAGTATATTGTTTTAATATATTTAAGTATTTATTCGTTTAAATCAATTATGTTGTTTTTCATTAACAAAACTTTAATTACACTTCCAACTGACCTATATTCACTTGCAGCATACTCTTCTAATTGTTTTTTCTGACTTGGAGTTAAAGCAATTGTTAAAGAAGCATTTGATTGTTCTTTTTTTGTTTTACTTCCAAGTGGTCTTCCTGCTTTTTTCTTTTGTAAATCTTTATGAGAATAAGTAGTTTGAGAACTTACATTAGATATTTTATCAAATTTTGCTTTTGCCATTTTTTAACCTTTAAATATATTCTTTTATTTTTTCTAATAATTCTTGCATTCTTAAATTGATTTTTTTATATGTATGTTTTCTTAAAGGCGTACTTTGTGAAAACTCTAATAATGAAATACCTTCATTTTCTACTGTCTGTAAAGCTCTTGTATGAGGAAGCCAAAAATAATCTATTTCATCATTTGTATTTTCTTTTAAAAACTCAATTGAATCCGTAATATCTTTTTCATTAACAACTGCATTTACTAAAAATAATATTGGTAAGTTTTGTTCTTTAGCTCTATGATAGCTTTTAAGTGTAGTTCCTAAAGAATTAATAGTTGGATTAAAAGGAATAATAATTAGATCTGCATTTTTTGAAACAATATCTAATCTTTCATCATCAAATCCTCCAAAATCATATATTACATCACCCTCTGTAATACTAGGAACTTGTTCATTAAGTGCAACTTTAAATACTATGTCATCGCCTAAGGTTTCATGCAGCATTCCATAAGGGTCTAGTTCAATAATTGTAGTATCTAAATGTAAAGCAAGTTGAGTACTTAACATAGACTTACCTACTCCACCTTTTTGATTATAAATAATAATTTGCATTTTTAGCCTTTTTTTAATATTTAAAATAATATACTTATTTATCTTAGATTTAAATTATTTACAATTAATTATATTTAATTACCTTGTAAATAAATATAATTAAATTTATTAAAAGAGAGAAAACAAATGATACAAACACCACACTTAGCCGTTGATGGAATAATTAGAATATATAATCACGAAAATGGATTTTTAGGTATTGTTTTAATAAAAAGAAAAAATAAACCATTTGGATTAGCACTTCCTGGAGGATTTGTTGATATTGGTGAAAAAGTAGAAGATGCTTTAAAGAGAGAAATGTTAGAAGAAGTGACATTAAATGTAGAAAAAGAAAAACTATTTAATGTATATTCAGATCCTGATAGAGATAAAAGATTTCATTGTGTTTCTATTGTATATGAATGCTGTGCATATAAGATGCCAAAAGCTGCTGATGATGCAAAAGAGGCATATATATTTGCTTTTGATGATATTCCCTTTGATGATCTTGTATTTGACCATAAAAGGATTATCGAAGATTATATTAAAAACTCTCTTATTTTATAAAAGGGTTTTTATTACCTTGTATTTTACCTACAAGATTATTTTTTTTTCTTTCCCAAGAATCAACTTTATCACTTTTATTCCAAACATTTAAAAGTTTTTTCTGAGAAGAAGATATTCTCATTCCATATCTTTTTTCAAAATAAAAATATGTTCTTGCAATATTTCCTCTGATATCTTTTTTTGGTTCTACAATTCTATTTTTAAAATCTACCTCAAAATCAATATTTTTTCCATATCTTCTATCTTCATTTTTAATCATTTGAAATTTAAAATTTGATCTATCGGCATTAAGTTCACCAATAGCAGGAACAAGATTGTGCATATCAGCTTCCATAAATTTAAAATATTTACTTACTTTTTTACAGCATCTTCTGCCTTTATAAGTTTTTCCATTCTTTTTTACACATTTATCATCCCCTTTTCTCCAACACATAAAAGATTTAGCAAAGTTTTGAGCTGGAATTACATGTTCCCATTCAATTAGTTTTGCTCTTTTATTAATCTTTCCTTTTTTTGTAAAAGAATTTCTAGGTGAATATCCACAAGATGATTTATTAATCATATTTTTTTTATTCTTATATGAGTAAGAGCAGTCAGCATAAAAAGTTTTTTGATGAGATACATATACTTTTTTAAGTAACTTTTTCGATTTTGAAAAAGAGCTGATACTAGAATTAGCACAAAGAGATGTAATAAATAAGGTAATAATTAGAAGTTTTTTCATTTTTATTCTTTTTTTTTCTGTGATTATAAATAAAAATACTTTAGTTTTTGATAAAAACCTTTCAATATTCTTTAAGCCACAACAAAATACAATACAAAATATTAGAAAATTTACAAATTTACAAAAAGGATAAATTTTGGATGATAGAATAATTGTTCTTTTTATTACAATGACAGCTAGTTTTTTAACTTGGAAAATGGTTAAAGATTTTTATAGTACAAAGTTTCATATGTTATTTGCCCATATAATAGCTATTATTACAGCTTCTTTTATGTTTTTATCAACAATGATTCTGTTTGTACCTAGTAATTTTAAAAGAGGAGAAAGTGCAGATGTTGAATTTACAGCAGCTTCATTTTTCATAGTTTCGTTAATGTTAATGACGATTTTCTTTTTCTTTACATACTTACCAGGCAGAAAAAAAAGATAAATTTGAAAAAAAATCTTTTGTTTAAATATTTTTTAAGCACAATTTTATAATAATTCTCAAATAATTTTGGAGACAACATGGAAACTTACTTTTTACTAACAAATTTTGAACAAGGTTATCATCAAGAAGAATTTATTTATGAAGAAGTTTTACTAGAATATTGTGAAATGGCTTTAGAAATACCTCTTGAAAAAATCGAATCAGTTGAATACAACAATGAAACTATTGAAATTTCATTATTTCAATTAACTGCTGAAGATACTAGCGATGATTGGTATGTTAATTTATACAAAACAGCTAAAAGATAAACATTTATAATGCTAATAAGAAATTATTAGCATTTACTTCATATATTCACTATACTTATCAATATTTTTAATACATCAATATTTATACTTTTTAAAAACTAACACAGACAATTAATCATAAAATATACCTACAAACAAATACATTTTTAAAAAATTATTCTTTTATTTCTAAAAAAGTTGATAACAGTTCTCACTATTAATAAAAGATTAAGAAAACTTCTACTAATATTCTAATAACGATTATCATTAAGGATTTAATTTGAAAAATAATAACATAAAAATTAAAAATAAAAATGACTTAGTAAAACCTTCTGGTTGTACTTGCTAAAAAAAAGGATATTAAATGAGTATATTAATTATTGGTGGAGATAAGATAAATAAGATTCAAGATATGTTGCAAAGTTTAGGTGCAAAAAGTATTAACCATTGGGATGCTAGAAAAAAATCATCTGCTCCTAAAAAAAAGATACCTATTGATACAGACTGCATTGTTATGTTAACATCTTTTTTAAATCATAATACGATGCTAAAATATAAAACACAAGCAAAAAAATATAACATTCCATTTATCTGTGCTAAAAGATCTATATCTTGTGTATATGAAGAGTATGTTAGAGTTATGAATCTTAAAGATTGTGCTGCTTGTTATGCTGACTGTCCCCAGGCTGGAAAGAAAAATGCATAAAAGCTCAATAGGCTTTTCAAAGAATGAAGAATTTTTACCTGATTTTTTTGATGAATTTAATTCAAAAGAAAGATTAAGACAATTATTTTTAGATCTTTCTTCGTCTTTAGTTAAAGATTATTACTCTTTTTCAAAATATGAGCAGAAAAATCTAGTAAAATATTCTTTAGAAAATATTTTTAAATATAAAATAAACTCTTTAAAAATATTTTCATATATTAAAACATTCAAACAAACAAATATGCATTTTAAATTTTGTTTTGCTTCGACATTAATTATTAATAATTATTTTCATAAGCAAAACAAAGTAAATATATTTGCATCTTCAAAACTTTTACCACTTGCAAAAATAATATCCACTTGTTTTATTAATAATAAACTAGAAATATTTTTTGATAAAAATTTATTATTTCATGAGTTTGTATTAAACAGAGTTAAAAAACTGCATAAAAATAAAACAGTTTTAGATAATGGTGATTCAATATGTGTTATTAAACATGACTCAGCACCTTTGAAAATATATACTTCTTGGAAAGATATTAATTCAAAAGATTTAAATATTAAAAATGAATTATCAACTGCAATTGATTCAATTAAACAAAGTGAATTCAAGCAAATATATTTGGTTTATCCAAAAATGAAAGATTTTTCACGGCATATTAAAATAGAAGTTGAAGAACTAGAGAATACAATATACGAAATAAAAGTTATTCCTTATTCACTAAGGTCAATAATTAGAAAAAACAAAGGACAATAATGGCAACAGCAATATTCTATGGGAGCAGTACAGGTAATACTGAAGATATAGCAAATAGAATATCAGAACAATTAGGAAATCTTGATGTATATGATATAAGTAATCAAGGTCTAGATCCAATAAAAGATTATGATAAATTAATTATAGGTTTATCTACTTGGGGTGATGGAGATTTACAAAGTGATTTTGAAGATATATGGTCTGATTTTGAAGAATATGACTTTTCTAAGAAAACTATTGCTTTATTTGGACTTGGAGATCAAGATGGATATGAGGATGAGTTCGTAAACGCACTAGGAACTATGTACAAGGTCTTAAAAGCAAAAGGTGCTACCATTATAGGTTTTACATCGATCGAAGGCTTTGAGTACAATATATCAACAGCACAGATAGATGATAAGTTTTGTGGATTAGTAATAGATGAAGATAATCAAAATGATTTAAGTGATGAAAGAATAAGTTCTTGGATAAGTGATATTAGAAGTGAAATTTTATAAAAGCCTAAATTAGGCTTTTATTATTTATTACAGTCTTCACATAAACCGTATAATTGCATCGAATGTGATGTTATTTTAAAGTTATTAACAAGAGCAATTGAATCTTGTCTTTTTTCAATCTCATCATCAACAAATTCAATAATTTTTGCACATGCAGTACAAATTAAATGATCATGATGCGCTTTAGCATTAGATTCATATTTTTTACCTTCACTACCGAAAGCAATTGAAGTAATTAAAGATACTTCTTCTAAAAATGATAAAGCTCTATATACTGTAGCAATTCCAATATTAGATTCTTTATAAGTAAGTTTTATTTGGTTATAAACGTCTTCTGCACTTAAGTGGCCTTCTGAGTCCATTAAAACTTTAAGTACAATTTCTCTTTGTTCTGTATACTTAAGACCTTTTTGTTTTACAATAGTTTTTAACTCTTCTATTATTTCTTCATTTTTTAACATTATTTGGTCCTTATTAATCATATACCTAAGTATATCAAAATTTTATATAATTTATATAATTTTTTATTTGTCTATTTTTTCTTTAGGAGAAATTAATTTATTAGGTTTTTTCTTAGTTTGATATAGCATATGATGCCATAAAGCAAAACCGCAAAATGCAGCGCCAGCAATTATATGAGTTTTTTTTGCAAGTTTATTTTTCATAAACATAGATGTTACAACTGTAGCACCTAAAGTAGCAGACATCGCAATTTTAGCTGCTTCTCTTTGAATTTCTAAATCAATTTTCATTTCTCTTTTTCCTTTTATTTCTCTTTATAATAGTTTTAACAGTTCCTTCTAATGTTTTAAAAGAAAGAGCAGCTGTTAAAACTGTTGCAAGTGGTAAAATAAATGGCATAAATATCCTTTTGATAATAATTATCACTATATTAGCTAATATAACTTAATCTATTCTGATAATTATTATCTATAATTTATGCTTAATTTGTTTTTACACCTCTAATTGAGTTTAATAATAAACCAATTGTTGTACCATTATGTAAAACAGCAGTTACTATTGGAGAAAATAACCCTAGTGTTGCACCTGCTAAAATTAATGAATTAATCCCAACTGTTGCATTAAAATTCTTATTAATTAATTTCATTGTATTATTTGCAAATTCTTTTGCTTCTACAACTGCTTCAATATCATCTTTTAATAAAGATACATCAGCAGTTGCTTTTGCAATATCTGCACCCTTGCTCATAGAAATACCTACATCTGCAGAAATTAAAGCAGGTGCATCATTTATACCATCACCAATAAAAGCAACTTTTTTACCATCAGCCATAAGCTCTTTTACAATTCTTGCTTTATCATTTGGTAATAAAGATCCATAAACTTCATCAATTCCTAATTCCTCTGAAATAATTAAAGCTTTTTCTTTTGTATCACCTGTTAACATAATAATATTTTTAACACCTAGTTTTCTCAAATCAGATATTGCTTTTTTTGTATTATGTCTAACATGGTCAGATAAACCAATAGTTCCAAGAAGTTTACCGTTATATGAAATATATAATAAAGTTCTTCCATCTTCTAAAGATTTTGCAATTTCTTTTTCATACTTTTTAAAAGAAATATTTTCATCATCTTCTAAAAAATGACGTGATCCAATAATTACAGTTTTTTTATCAACTTCAGTTTTTACACCGTGAGCTACAATAAACTCAACTTCTTCATGATGCATATGTACAAAACCTTTTTCTTTTGCAGCTTTTACAACAGCTTCAGCAACTGGATGAAAATAATGTTCTTCAGTTGAAGCAGTTAAGTTTAATATATCTTCTTCACTCCATTTTGAATCATAAGAATCAATAGACATAACTTCTAATTCTCCAGATGTTAAAGTACCAGTTTTATCAAATACAAAAGTATCAGCACCTGCTAGTGCTTCAACACTTTTGGCACCTTTAATCATAATACCATTATGACCTGCTTTTGAAATAGTTGATTTAAAAGCAACAGGAGTAGCTAGTTTTAATGCACAAGAATAATCAGCTTGTAAAACAGAAGCAACTCTTTCAAAATCTTTAGAAATTAAATAAGAAACACCAGCAAGTCCTAAAGTTACAGGAACTAGTTTATTAGCTAGTTTTGTAGCTTTTAATTGAACAGATGATTTTTCATTTAATGAATTCTCAATATAATGTTTAATTCTTTGAGTTGCTGTATCATTTCCAATACACTCAGCCCAAATCTTAAGTCTTCCATCTTCTATTACAGTTCCAGAAATTACTCTATCACCACGAGCCTTTGAAACAGGTTCAGCTTCACCAGTCATAGAAACTTGATTTACAGAAGCATCACCTGATACAATATGACCATCAATAGGAATAGTACTACCTGCTCCTACAATAATAATATCACCAATTTTAATATCTTCAGCAGGTATTAAAATTTCCGTTATTTTACCATCAATTTCTGTTTCTAACCAAGCTTCTTTAACATTAGGTTTTGATAATTCTTTTAATAAATCATCACTTTTATGAACAGTAGTTTCTTCTATATATTCACCTAATTCAAGCATTGCATTAGTTGAGTTTGCAGCTAAATAATCTTTTCTAAAAACAGAAACTCCAACCGCTGCACTTTCTAATACTTTCGATGTTAAACCTTCAGTAAATAACTCTTTTACACCATCAATTAACATAGGCATTGCAGCACCTGTTGTAAGTGTAGCTTTTAAAGTATTATTAGATATAAATCTTTCCATAATTAATGCAGAACTAGCACGAACAACACCTTTTAAACTAGGAGCCTCATCTGATATATGAGAAACACATACAGATGCATCAGAGGAATCATTTAATAAATCTTCAATACTTAAAGATCCTAAAACTTCATCAATTTCAGAACAAACACTCTCATCATAAAAATCAAAAATAATACTAGCCGCTTTTTTATTAACTCTAACAGAATTAACATCAGGAATCTTTTCTAAATAAGATACAAGTATATTTTCATCAATAAATTCTTCATTTAAAAGATTAAATTTATATCTTGCTCTATAACTAGTACAATGAACTTTTTTAAATTTATTATTCATGTGATTAATCTTTGTTTGCTTCCATCTGAGCACGAGCGTCTTCATATCTTTCTTTCATCTCTTCCATTCCTGCTTGGAAAAGTTCACTACCTTTTGAAGCTGCATTCATAATAGTATCTTGTGCACCTTTATTAGTTAAAAGAAAAGTAACAGCAGCACCAATTAAAGCACCCTTAATAAAATCACCTTGATTAAATCCAGATGAAGTATTTTGAGGATTTACATTTTGATTTTGCACTTGAATATCATTTTTGTTAATATATGGATTTGTACTTACATTTTTCATTGATCTTGAATTCTCAATATTTGTATCATATTTATTCATTATTCACCTTCTTCAATTAATTTTTCATCATTTTTTTTACTTATTGTTTCATCTAATACTTCAAGAGCATAAATTCCAGCCATTCCAATTGAAATAGTAGTTAATGCTTTTAAGAAACCACCTTTTGATGATAATTGATTAGTTACAGAAATTGCAGTTCCTGCAACTATTGCACCCTGTGATGTTTTTTTAATAGTATCAAGAAGAGCATCAGATTTAGAAATTTCATTATTTAAAGACTTTTTATAATTAATAGTTCCAGACATTAAAGCAGAAGCAATTCCACTTGAAATTACATGTGCTAAGACATTTCTTGGAGCTCCTGTATTTAAATTAAGTTCTTTCATTATTTATCTTCTTTCGTTTTTTTAATTTTTTTTACAGGTAAATCTAATAATGAATCATCATTTTCTAAAGCTTCTACTTCTACATTTTCTAAAACAAGTTTTTTTTCTTTTATACATTCTGCAGTAGCTGTAATTGTATTTTTAACATCAGATACTAAATCTTTTGACTTGTCAACAGATGATGATGCAAAGTCTTTTGATTTATTAAGTACTTCACAGGCTTTTTCTTTTGATTTACCTAAAACCTCGCAGGCTTTTTCTTTTAATTTATCACTTTTATTAAAAGCAATAATTGCGCTAGCTCCTAAAGCTAGACCTAATATAAATGGTAATGCCATAATTTACTCCTTGTTTTTATTTAAATATGAGCTTAAAAAAGCGCTTAAAGCAGCTCCAGAAGCTGCACCTGTGATCATTGAAACATTCATTTTACTAAGTAGTTTAGTAATTTTATCTTGATCCATATTTCCACTTGCTATATCTTCTAATAAAGACTGATATTCACTTGCTTTATTCATCATATCATCTGGATTAAACATAGATGATGATGAAGAGTTATAAAACTCTTGAACACAAGTTCTAAATGCTGGTAAATGATTATTAAATGAAGCTGCTTGAAGTTTATAAAAAACATCTCTTACATCTTCTTCTTCAACATGTTCTAATAAATGATCATACATTCTAATATTAGATATTTCTTCTGAAACTCCAACTTCACAACATTCTATATATGTATTTGGAATTTTAATTTTTAAAGCTAAATCATTATTAGGAATATCTACATTATATTTCTCTAATAATGGAATTAACATTGAATAATGATTAGCTTCTGCTTCTTTAATATTTACAAAAGGATGAATCTCACCTAGTTTATTTATAATTGCAGTATATGTTTCATATGCAGAAAATTCGTCATAAACAGCAATTCTTAAAACCTGAGAAAGTTTTGACTCTTCAATACTTAAGTCAACTTCTTTATTCTTTAAATATTTAAAATCATTTATTTTTAAAACTAAAGATTCTTTTTTTAGATTTTGTTCTTGATCATCTTCAATCTTTCCATCTTTATCAATATTTTCATTTTCTAAAACTGTTTTCAATTAAATAACCTCCTTAGCTAAATTATTAATTAATATTGTAATCTCTTCCAAATTATCACCATTAATTAAGTCTTCCCATAAAGAAGAAGAAAAAACACTTGGATCATATAATATAGTCACAGAACCTATTAATTTTTTAACTTTAATACTAATAATTCCGTTTATTTTATCAGGTATTGTTTCAATATCTTTTATGCTAAGATTTGAACTTTCATTTTTTATCTTCATAGAAACCCTAACTCTTAATCTTCCTGGTGTATGAGATATAGTGGTAAAATAACTTGCCATTTTTATGATGTCTTGTGTTGTGATCAATTTTCTATCCTTATTATTTAGATTTTCCCAATAATCAACTTAAGTAAAGCTTAATATCTACTTAGAATCATTATCAATTAATCAATATTTATATTATTTTATTACTTTTTAAATTCTATTACTTTATTTCTACCTGTACTTTTAGCTTCATATAAAGCTTTATCACATCTTTTATAAACATCTTTATATTCTTCACCTTTTTCACAAAATGTACAACCTAAAGAAATGTTTATATCGATTTGTTTATTTTCATAAATAAATATATTGTCTTGAACTTTTATTCTTAATCTATTTGCGATATTAATTATATTTACATTTGTATAATCATTAATTAATACCAAAAATTCTTCGCCACCAAATCTACCTATTATATCTTCTTTTACTAATTCAGATGAAACTACTGAAGACATTTCTTTTAAAACATAGTCTCCTGCTGGATGACCATAAGTATCATTAACTTTTTTGAAAAAATCTATATCAAATAAAATAAAACAAAAATTTCTTTTTTCAAGCCATAATTTAATAAATGAAGTAATTGTATTTTTATTATACATATTTGTTAATTCGTCCATACTAGCCCTATTTTCTAATTCTGTAATTTTTTCATTAAATTCAGATACATCATTCATACATATAAGATAGTTTTTTATATCTAATTTTTTTACATCAAAAGTAAAATATTTGTTATCTTCACCAGTACATTTAAATTTAGCTGGTTTTTCTAAAGATGAATGATTATTAGCAACATTTAATAAGTTCTCACTTGTTTTATTATCTAAAAGAGCTAAATTTGTCAAAAACATATCTTCTGAAGAAAATATATCATCAAACTTTTTATTCTTACTATGAATAATATCACCATCAGAGATTATAATAATACTTTTTTGAGAATCTAGAACAGACTGTAAAAAATCTCTTTCTTTTTGTAGTCTAAGACTTTGTTGATAGTTGATATTTTTAAACATTTCATTTATTTTTTTACTTAAATATGTAATTTCATCATTATAATTAATTTTAAGTTCAAGCCAAGAGTTTTCATCTTTTGAAGCTTTTTTAACCATTGTACTAATATATTGTATTCTTTTTGTAAATAATTTTTGCATAAATAAATAAAAAGATAAAAATACTAATATTAATATTAATGAAAAGA
>JABSON010000008.1 GCA_013215915.1 Campylobacteraceae bacterium
AAGAATAAGTAATATTTTTCCCATTGTTTTCTTATTAAGTAGCCTTAAGGCTACTTAACTAACTCCCTTGCTCCGATATTTCCATATCTATGGAATGAGTGAGAAATACTTTGCTCTCCTAGGTAATTAAGAAGTTCTAGTCTTCCTTCCATCATTGGTCCTTGTCTTACAATAAATACTAAAGTTTTAGATGATTCTTTAAATACATCAGCTGAAACTTTTGACATATCTGAATAAATAATTCTAGAATAATTTTTAATTGTTTTAATAAATGATTTTTCATCTTCAATAATAATTTTATCTTTTGAAGAAAATAATTCTTTAGAGTTTTCTAAGAATTCTTGAATATTTACATTTTTTTCTAAAGAAAGTGTAAAAGGTACTTTACAAACTCTTGCTGCTAAAACTCTAGAAACAATATCAAATATAGAATCATTTTTTGTAACTCTAATTACAACTTTATCTAAAGGTAAGTATCTGAAGTGATTATCTTCTCCTCTAACTTTTGCGTAATCTTTTTCTTTTGAGAATTCATTATCCCAGTTTTCTAAATAAGACTGTAAAGCTAATTCTAATTTAGAGAAATCTTCTGAATGCTCAGAAATAGCAGAACATCTTTTAATGAAAGATGTAAGATCTGTTTTATATTCTTTTTTAGTTATTGGATTAGCTGTTTCGTTGATATCAACGAATTGAGTAATATAATTATAGAAACCAGCTTTTCTTCCAGCTCCAATTGCAGATTTACCCATTCCACCAAATGGTTGTCTTAATACGATTGCTCCTGTAGTTCCTCTATTAATATAAAGGTTACCAGCTTTAAGGTTTTCTCTCCAATAAGATACTTCTCTTTCATCTAAAGATTCAATTCCTGAAGTTAATCCATAACCAGTTGCATTTACAATTCTTACAGCGTGCTCTAAAGAAGATGCTTTAACAACTGCTAAAACAGGTCCGAATAATTCATTCATATGAATAAAACTACCTTCGTGAACTCCCCATTTAATAGATGGTTTTAGCATATAAGGATTATTATCTACATATGATGGTGCTAGTGCCCATGATTCATCACCTTCAAGTGAATCTAATGCTTTTTCTAAGTTTCCGCTTACCTTATTAGCTAAAGTACCAATAGAGTTCTCAAAATTCCAAATAGAACCTACATTCATAGAATTAGCTGTATCAACTAAAGCTTTTTTGAATCCTTCATCATTATAAACTTCATCTTCTAATACTAAAAGTGAAGTTGCTGAACATTTTTGACCTGAGTTTCTAAATGCTGATAAACAAACATTTTTAACAGCTTGTTCTCTATCTGCCATATTAGTAACAATAGTTGCATCTTTTCCACCTGTTTCAGCTGATAAGAATAATTCATTTCTAGTTTCTAACATAGAAGCAGCTGTATCTTCACCACCTGTTAAGATTAAAAAGTCAATATCTTTATTAGGAATTAAATGCTCACCTGCTAGTGCTCCAGGACAAGGTAAAAATTGTAATACATTTTTAGAAATACCTGCATCCCAGAAACATTTGCACATTTCGTAAGAACATAAAGCAGCAACAGAAGCAGGTTTAATAATAACTGTATTACCAGCTGCAAGTGCAGCAGCAACTCCACCCATAGGAATAGCAATAGGGAAATTCCAAGGAGGAACAACAACACCTACACCTTTACCTTTTAATTCTAAGTTTTTGAAATTATCAAAGTGTCTTACAGCATGAGTATAGAATTCAATAAAGTCAATTGCTTCAGAAACTTCTACATCAGTTTCTGTAAATACTTTACCAACTTCAGCAGCTGCAACACCAATTAAATCATCACGTCGTTCTCTTACTTTAATAGCAACTGCTTTTAAAGCTTTATGTCTAGCTTCATGAGATAAGTCTCTCCAACCATCAACATCAGCACGTGCTACTGCAACAGCTTTTTTAATATCAGCTTCATTTGCAAGTGCAAATCTACCAGCTAAAACACCCTCTTCAACTTGTGATTTATCAATAGCATCATAAATTTTACGATCACCTACTAAATCTTCACCACCTACAACTACAGGCGCAATTACATGTTCTGTATCTTTTGAGTTTTTCCATTTTTTAACAATAGTTTTTGCCCACTCATGGTTTTTTGATAAAATAAAGTCTGTATCTGCTTCTGCATGATAAGAGTTTGTATCATAAGATGAGTTTGAGAATTTATCCCATTTTTCATCTAATCTATTTTGAGTACGTTTAGCTCCAACAAAAGAAGTTTTTTCAACATCAAAAGATTCTACAAATAGTTTTTCTTGGTTATTCCAATCATCTGAACCTACTTTTAGACCAAATGAGTATCTAATAAAGTTATTAGGACCTGTATTTTCATCAAGTCTTCGCACTAAATATGCAATAGCATTAGTAAACTGTTCTTTAGATGCTGTAGGAGCATAAAGAATTACTTCTTTAGAAATTTCTTTAATAGCTAGTCTTGCAGATTCACTCATACCTTCAAGCATTTCTAAAGTATGGAATTCACTTGTTCCATTCTTTTCAGCCATAACAGTAGCATAAGCTAATTCAAACAAGTTATGAGAAGCAGTTCCAATATGCATATATTTAGCATTATCTTTATCTAAAGCATATCTAACCATTCTTTTATAATTTGAATCAGTATCTGCTTTTTCTACGTAAGTTACCATTTCCCAGTGCTTTTGAGAGGCTTCAGTTTCTTCCATCTCCATATTAGCACCTTTAACAAGTCTAAACTTAATAGCAGCTCCACCATTATCTACTCTAGTTCTAGACCAATCACATAAATCTTTTTGCCAAATGAATGAATCTGGTAAATAAGCTTGTAATACAATACCTGCATAAAAGTTTTTAAATTCTGGAAGTTCTAAAGTTTTTTTGAAAACTGCAACAGTAATTGCTAAGTCTCTATATTCTTCCATATCAAGGTTAATAAATTTATTTGATTTTGTACCATCTGGCGCAATATATGGATGCTTTTGAGCTTGATTATAAACTTTACTTAATTTTTTAACTAAAATCTCAACTGTATTATCAAAGTCTAAAGGATTAATTTGTGAGAAAATTGTCGAAATTTTAATAGATAAATAATCAACATTAGGATTAGCTATTGCTTTAAGATATTTTTCCATTCTTTCATCTGCTTCTTGTTCACCTAAAACAACTTCACCAATAAGGTTGATATTAACTCTAGTTCCTTCTGCTTTTCTTTTTTGTAAGTGTGCATTTAAGATGTTTTCTTCACCTTTAATTACTACAGTTTTTGTATCTTCTCTAATTTGCGATACAAATAATGGAACAGAAATAAATGGTACATATTTTCCAATGTTTTGGAAAAGATATAATAAAGTCTTATCTTTTGTTGTGAAAAAATGTGCCATTCCATGTTTTTCTAATAAAAAACAGATTTGATCAGCTATTCTTGCATTTGATTCAGCTCTAAAACACTGATCCATAAGTTCAATTAATAATGCTTTATCTTTTGGATGTTCTAACATTTTATTCATTTTTATATAAAATACTCTATCAAAATCGCTAACAAGTTCAGTAGCTCTATTTTGCCATTGCTCTGCAAGTTTGATAGCTTGGTTTACTAAATTTTCATTTTTCAATTTGTCATTCCTTAAATATTAATATGAACACTTTTGGTGTTTTTTTACGCAAAAAAGGTTTGAGCTAGAGACTCAAACCTTATGTTTTTTTAATATTTTGTGAATATTATTTAGTGTTTCTTTTTACCTAAATAAGCTTCTTGAATGGTACTAGAATTTAATAACTCTTCTGATGTACCTTCATGAGTAATTTTTCCAACTTCTAAAACATAAGCACGATCAGCTAGTTTTAAAGCAGCTTTTGCATTTTGTTCAACTAATAAAACAGTTACACCACTTTGGGCTATCTCTTTTACAGCTTTAAAAATTGTTTTAATTAAAATAGGTGCAAGACCTAAAGATGGTTCATCTAATATTAATAATTTAGGTTTGCTCATAATAGCTCGCCCTATTGCTAACATTTGTTGCTCACCACCTGATAAAGTACCAGCTAATTGAGTTCGTCTCTCTCTAAGCCGTGGTAAAATATCATAAATCCACTCTAAAGTTTCTGCATCATGACTTTTTAAAGTAAAAGCACCCATCATTAAGTTTTCTTCCACTGAAAGTGTTCCAAAAACTCTTCTTCCCTCAGGTGAATGAGCTATTCCTAAACAAACAATATCATGAGCTTCAGTTTTAGTAATATCATTTTTATCAAAAATAATATGACCAGATTTTGCTTTTAATAATCCAGAAATTGTTCTTAATGTAGTAGTTTTACCAGCACCATTAGCACCTAAAATAGTAACTACTTCACCTTTATAGATTTTAATATCAATACCTTTAATAGCAGTAATAGCTCCATAAGATACATGTAAATCTCTAAGTTCTAATAAAATTTCTTTATTTTTCATTATTCATCCTCATCTTCATCGTCACTTCCAATATAAGCTTCGATAACTCGAGGATCATCTTGGACAAATGAAGGTTTACCTTGAGAAATTTCTTTTCCAAAGTTAATTACAGTAATATAATCAGTTAAAGACATAACCATGTCCATGTCATGCTCAATCATCATAATACCAATTCCCATTTCAGAGATTTTTCTAATCATTCCTGTAAGCTCAATAGTTTCATTTTCATTTAAACCAGCAGCGGGTTCATCTAAAATTAATAATTCTGGTTCTGCAGCTAAGGCTCTTGCCATTTCTACTTTTCTTTGAGCTCCATAAGGAAGATCTTTTGTAGGAGTTTCTGCAAATTTACTTAAATTAAAGAATTTCATTAATTCTTCAACTTTTTTCCATTGTTTTAACTCATCTCTTTTTTGAAAAGGTGTATGTATAATTGAGTGATACCATTTTTGCTGTGATTTAGTATGACAACCAGCAACAATATTTTCAGCAACGCTCATTTCATGGAATAATCTAATATTTTGAAAAGTTCTTAAAACTCCTCTTTGTGCGATTTTATCAGCACTCATGCCAGTAATATCTTCACCTTTATATTTAATACTTCCTTTTTCAGGAGTATAAATACCCGTTACACAGTTAAAAAGTGTAGTTTTACCAGCACCATTAGGTCCAATAATTCCATAAATTTGTCCTGGTTTAACTCTAATAGTTAAATCATCAATAGCAACTAAACCATTAAAGAATTTAGATACATTTTCTATTTCTAATACATACTTCATTATTTAGCTCCTTTTTTAAATTTTAAGAATGTTGGAATATTCCCAAACTTAGCAGGCCAAACACCATTTGGTCTCATAATCATTGTAAGAACCATAGCAGCACCAAAGATTAAATATCTTGATTCTTGGAACTCTGTAAATAACTCTGGTAATACAAACATAACAAATGTTCCAATAATAACACCAGGAAGTGAAGCAGATCCACCTACAAGTACAATTGCAAAGAACATAACTGATTGCATAAAGTTAAATGACTCAGGAGATACAGCTGAATATTGAATTGCAAATAAAGAACCTGCAGCTCCTGCAATAGCAGCTCCAAGGGCATAAGCAAACAATTTATAATAAGAAATATTAATTCCCATTGATCTTGCTGCTATTTCATCTTTATTAATATAATATAAAGCTCGTCCATATTTTGAATTATCTAGATTTCTAATAATTAATAAAGTTACAATTAAAAGAGCAAATGCCATATAATAAATATGAGTATCGCTATATAGTTCGTAACCAAAAATTCTAACTACATCAATTCCAAATATACCATTTGGACCACCCGTTAAACCAAATACATCATTTTTAAGTATTTGTTCAAAGATAATTGTAAATCCAATGGTTGCAACTAAAAAGTAATCACCTTTTAAATGAATAATAGGAATAGTGATTAAAATAGCAACTATCATAGGGAATATAATTGCAAAAGGAACTGTAAAAATAATATCAATTCCAAATTGAACATTCATAATAGCTGTTGTATAAGCTCCAATTCCAAAGAATATTGCGTGACCCATATTAAAAATACCAGCACGACCTAAAATAATATCTTGTGAAAATGCAACTACTGCAAATACTAAGAATGTAATTCCAATACTTAACCACGCAGAATCTACTAAAGCTGGGAAAACCGCCATTACACATAAAAATATAATAGCACTTATTGTTGTTTTATTCATTATACTTTATCCGCCGTTTTTTCGCCTAAGATTCCAGTAGGTCGTACTATTAAAATACCAATTAATAAAAGGAATGTAAACGTCTCAGCCCATTCAGCAGAAACATATCCCGTAATCATGGCATTAAATAAACCTAATAAAAGTCCACCAAGCATTGCTCCTGGAATTGAACCAATTCCACCAATAATTGCTGCAATAAATGCATTTAATCCGTATAACCAACCCATATCAAAAGTTAGTCCTCTATAATAAATACCTATAAATAATCCACCAATTGCACCTAACATTGACCCCACTACAAATATAATAATAATAATTCTATTTACGTTAATACCCATTAGTTTTGCTGCATCTTGATCAATTGCAGTAGCTCTAATAGCTGTTCCAATTTTTGTTTTATTAATAAAAGTATATAAAGCTACCATTAATACAGCAGATAATCCTAAAATTAACATTTGAGTAAAAGTAATTATAACACCACCAAAATCCCATTGAGTTGATGGTAATAAATCAGCTGGAAAAATTTTCATATTTGGACCCCAAATAAGCATGATTCCATTTTGAATTACTAAAGACGCACCTAAAGCCGAAACAACAACTGATAATCTAGGAGCTGATCTTAAAGGTCTATATGCAAGTCTTTCTAATAATACACCTGCAAAAGCTACAATAATTGAAGTTACAAGAAATATTATGATTATATTTATAAACGAAGTCGCGCCCGCACCAAAAAACTGAGTAAATACTGTAAGTCCTACATAAGCAGAAAAGGCTACTAAATCACCATGGGCGAAGTTAATTAAACGCATAACTCCGTATACCATCGTGTAACCTAAAGCTACTAATGCATATAAACTTCCAATAGTTAAACCATTTATTAACTGTTGAAGAAAAATATCCATTATTTACCTTTTATTGAATTACTTTATATGAACCATTTTTTTGGATTTGATAAACCATAAATTTAGCTCCAATTCTTTCACCATCTTCTCTAAAAGTAACAGGACCTGTAATTCCCTCGAAATCTTTTAACGTATGTAAAAAGTCAGAAATCTTTTTAGTATCAAAAGATTTAGTTTGTTCAACACCATGAATAATAGCTCTTAGTCCATCAGCATTTACAACAGCCCAAATTGAAGGCGGTTTCATTTTAAATGTTTTTTCATAATCAGCTAAATATTTTTTTGCAACTGGGTATGGTAATAAATCAGGAGTTGGGAAGTTAATTAAAACTGTACCTTCAGCCGCTTTACCTGCAAGTTTTAAGAAGTCAGGATTATCATTAGAATCTCCACCAACAAAATCAGCTTTAATAGCTAATTGTGATTGTTGTGCTCTTAATAGTCCACCATCAGTATAATAACCTGAGTAATAAATTACATCTGGTTTCATAGCTTTAATTTTTGTTAAAATTGCTGTAAAGTTTTGAGTACCAGATTTAATCTTTCCTCTGTAAATTACATTTCCACCTAAAGCTTTAATTGAAGCTTCTGTAGCATCTCCTAATCCTTTAGCATAAGAAGAATAATCAGATAAAACTACAATTTTTTTATACTTTTTAGTTTCTACCATATATTTAGCAGTAAAATCACTTTGTGCTGAATTTGGGAAAGAGTTTCTAAAAAAAGTCCAGTATTTTCTTTTAATTAAATCATCAGATGTACCATCAGATGTTTGTAATACTTTATTTCTGTAATAAGTAGATTGAGCAGCTTGAGTTGCTCCTGAAGTATAAGAACCAATAACAGCAAAAGCACCAGCATTAACTAGTTTTTTAGCACAAACAGCTGCTTTTTGAGGTTTAGCTTCATCATCACAAATTACAATTTTAATTTGTTTACCTAATAAACCACCATTTGCATTTTTTTCATCAACAATTAATTTAACAAATTGACTAATTCCTTGACCTTCATTTGCATATTTACCAGTAATTGGTACTTGAACACCAATAACTACCTCGCTTGATGCAAATAATGATGAAGTTACTACGCTTCCTAGAGCAATAGCTCCTAAAATATTTTTTAATTTCATATATATCTTCCTTTCTATATGTTTACATAATCTAATCTAAAGTTGGCTCAATAATATAACAAGCGACACACCACTCACCGATGTTCTCAATAATATTAATTTCCCCTCCTTTAAAATTAGATTTAAGGTTTGGATATTTATCCACAACCTTATTAAACGACTTAATTATTTCATTAAGTCTTATTTTCGCTTTTTTTCTAGCTGAGACAGAAATATCTAAATAAAATGCAAATATTCCGTAATCTAAAGTAGATTCATCTTTATTTGATTTATTTAAAAGAATACATATTTTCTCAATTTCTTTTAAATTTATTTCATTTACATTTCTAACACCATTTCTTAAAGCCATGATTACTCTAGAAATTGAATCATTATCACTTTTATGTTCAAATCTCTCATCTAGAGTTAAACATATTTTTTCATCTGATAATGAATTCTTTTTCATATACTCTCTAAAATCTTCTCTATTTTCTAAAGAACATCTTAAAATATCTGCAACACTAGCATCCATAAATAATTCAGGAGAATTTTCTAATTTTCCAATTTCTTGTGATACATGAATTGTTAAAAACTTAGCAGGTGCATAAGATAAATATAATTCATCTGCTGTCCAATGAGTAAAGTTCTCTTTAGCTGTTTTTATTCCTGCAATTACAGAATCAACAATCTCTTTTTGAGATGGAAATTTTTTAGTCAACATAATTTTCATCTACTTCTTCTAAAATTCCACTTTCAAATAATATATCTTCTATAAGTCTATTTTTAGAAACTGAAATTTGTGTTGATAATATTACTAAAGCATTATCAAGTCTTTTATCAATTTTAATAGTCAGTTGAGATATCTCTTTCTTATTTACACTTGAATGTTTTTTGATAACATTCTTAATAATTGATCTTGAACTTCTATGTTTTGCCATAATAATCCTAAGTTAATTTTAGTAATACTTTTTGTAGTACTAAATTTTCTTATTGATTATTTCACAGTTAATATTAATTAAAACTGAAATTTTATTACAATTATTTGATATATAAGTAAATTTTAACAATATATAATAAAATGCTATTCTAATGCTATTTTTTAGCACAAGCATAAAAAAAACTCATTCAAAAACGAACAAGTTTCATAATTATATTTATAATTTTATATGTTAATATATTTTTTTACAACTGTCACCAGATTATTAATAATTTCATTTGATACAGATAAAGCTAATTCTTCATTAGAATCAATAATTGCATCAATTAACTGTGTATGTACTAAAGCAGAGTCTGCTAAATCATCTAAACCTTTATAATAATACCAAAAACGTCTCGATCTTACATGTAAAGGTGCAGTTGCATTTGTTGCAAATTCATTTCTTGCAGCTGCGAATATAGTATTATCTAATTCTTTATCTATTCGTAAAAATTCTTCAACATTTTTATTCTTAACTGCATTTAAAATTAAAATTTTAAATTCTAGTATTTTATTTTTTTCAGTTTTTGTAGCATACATACATGCTCTTTTAATTAAAAGACTATCTAATACTCTTCTTGTTTCTAAAATAGCTAATTGATTAGTCATATTAATATCAGATATTTCAATTCCACGTCTTGGAATTATATTTATAAGATTCTGGTGAGAAAGTTTTAATAATGCTTCTCGTAGAGGAGTTCTTGAAACATCAGCTTTTGCCATTAATTCTTTTTCGGAATAAGTTTTACCTGGTTCTAGTTTTAATGTTACTAAAAGTTCTTCTAATATTTTATAAGCTTTGCTCGAAAGATTATTTTCTGGCATTTGTATCCTTTACTTTAATAAAAAACCATATTTTAATTCATCTTTTTCATCAAGATAAAAAGTATGTTCTCCTGTTATATATGCATTTCCACAGACTTCTGGTATAACTGCATCTAAATGTGCGTATTTTAATTCTTTAATGACTTTTACATCAAAACAAGTATTTAAAATACTTTCAATTCTAATAATTTCATCTTTTTTAATTTCTTTTTTTTTATAATGAATTGCCACACGTCCTGAAACTCCAGAACCAGTTGGACTACGATCAAGTTCACCATTTGCAAATACACAAACATTTTGTGAGTGATATTTTGAATTTTGGCTTATAAAAATAACTCCATATAAAAAACTTAAATCTTTTTCAAAAGGATGAATAATATTATTTTTTTGTTTTATGATATTTTTTTTAATTTCTTTTCCATAAAATATAATTTTATCATAATTTTCCTTATTCAAGTTTAGACCTATTTTATCAGCATCAACATAAGCATAAAATGCGCCTCCATAAGCTAAGTCATATCTTATATCACCTATATTATTTATTGATATATTTTCATTCATTGCAAGGACAAAAGAAGCTACGCAATGAAAACTAACCTGCTCTACTTCCTTATCTTCATTTACATGTACAAATACATCTAAAAGCCCACAAGGTGCTTCTATTTTAATCTTTGTAATAGGTTTTACTAATTCTACCCAGCCAAGTTCTACAGCTAGTTTTCCTAAAGCTATAGTTGCATGTCCACACATTGTGCTATAACCTTCATTGTGCATAAATATTGCCGCGAAATCAGCTTCTGAATTAGAAGCTTCACAAACTAATGCACCATACATATCAGCATGACCACGAGGTTCAAACATTAGAGCTTTTCTTAAATAATCTAAGTTATCTTTTACGTAAGTTCTTTTTTCTAAAATACTAGAGCCTTTAATTTCTGGGTATCCAGAGATTATAACTCTTAAAGGTTCTCCTGCTGTATGCATATCAATTGTTTTAATACATAAATTATTTTTTGTATCTAATTTAGTACTTTTAATTCTATTCATAATATCCATATTTTTCCTTCTATAAGAATTTAAAAAAGAGAGCATAAATATTAAATATACTTTGGGAAGTCCTTTAAAGGATGTATATAATAAGTGTTTTCTCTTTTTATTTAATATTCTAGATAAAAGTAAATAAAACTATTTATACTTTTTAATTTATATATGAGGTGAGTTCAAATATAAATAAATTTTTAAATAATAATACCTAGATATAAATTTACTGTAAAACTTTTGATAAAAACTGTTTTGTTTTTTCACTTATTGGATTCGAAATCACTTGTGATGGTGGTCCAAATTCTTCTATTATTCCTTTATGAAAAAATGCTACATTATCTGATACTTCTCTTGCAAATGCAATTTCATGTGTAACACAAATCATTGTCATTCCTTCTTTTCGTAAAAGTCTTAAAGTATCTAAAACTTCACCTACAAGTTCAGGATCTAATGCTGATGTGATTTCATCAAATAACATATACTCAGGCTCCATAGAAAGTGCCCTTGCAATTGCAAGTCTTTGTTGCTGCCCACCAGATAGTTTTCCAGGGTATACATTAAACTTATCAGCTAAACCTACATGATCTAATTGTTCTTTTGCTATTTTTTCTGCTTGATCTTTGCTTTTTCCTAATACTATTTGTGGAGAAAGTGCAGCATTTTCAAGTACAGTTAGATGAGGAAAAGAGTTCCATTGTTGAAATACCATTCCAATTTTTTGTCTTAAAGTATTAATATTAGTACTTTTGTCATGAACAGAAATGCCATCAACTAATACTTCACCTTTTTGAATTCTCTCAATTGCATTAATACAATAAAGCATAGTAGACTTTCCAGAACCACTTCCTCCAATTACTGAAAGAACTTCACCTTTATTAACTGTTAAATCAATACCTTTTAAAACTTCTAAGTCTCCAAAAGATTTATGAACTTTTTTTAATTCAATCATATTTTTAATTTCCTCTCTAAATATACTGCATATAATGAAATTGGATAAGAAATAATAAAATAAAATAAACCAATTCCCAATAATAATAAAAGTGCTTCTTGTGTTTTAGATATAAGTTCTTCTGTTGTTTTTAATAACTCTAAGTATCCAATTACAGAAACTAAGGCTGAATCTTTTATAACTGACAAAACAATAGATATCCAAGCTGGAAAAACTGCTCTTAAACCTAAAGGAAAAACAATATATCTATAATCTTGCCAATAAGTCATACCTAAAGATCTTGCAGCTCTTCTTGTAGTTTGAGGCACAGATTCTATTCCAGCACGTACAACTTCAGTTACAAAAGCTGCTGTATAAGCTGATAATATAATGGCACCAACCCAAAATACAGAAATATCAATTTCTAAAATTCCCATAAACGAATAAAATAGAATTAATTGAATAATTAAAGGAACTGATCTTAAAATATCTAAGAATCCACTTAATATTAAGTTTCCAAATGTTCCTAAAGAAACTTTCATCCAACCAAAAAGCACTCCAAATATTGTTCCAAAAAATATAGAAACAGCTGAAATATAAATAGTTCGCTCTAAACCTTCAAGTAAAAATACTAAATCATAATATGTTAAAGAAGATGCACGTACAGAAACTATTGCCTGATAAACAATATATGCAAATATTAAGGCATATATAGAATATTTAATCATTTTATTAGACATCTAATCTCCTTTAAATATTTTATAAGCTAAAAGTTTTGATAATAACAAAGTACCTTTTGCAATAACAAAATACATAACAGCTGCAACTAAATAGAACTCAAATGTTCTAAAAGACAAAGATTGTAACTGATCTGTTTTACCAGTTAATTCCAACATTCCAACCAACGTTCCAAGAGATGTCATTAAAATAGACCAAATCATTTGATTAGTCATAGGATGATAAACAACTTTAAAAACTTGTGGCAAGATAATATATCTATAAGATTGAAAACTAGTCATTCCTAAAGATCTAGAAGATGCCATTTGAGTATGTGGTATTGATGCAAATCCTCCTCTTAGTGTTTCAGCTAGATATCCTGCATTATTAAAAATTAATGCAAGCATCACTGCTAAATAAGGACTTAAATGAATACCAAATGCACCCAAACCGAAATAAGCCATGTATATTTGAAATAAAGCTGGAGTGTTTCTAGCTATTTCAATCCATACAATACTTGAAGTTCTAAATAATTCATTTTCACTATCTTTTCCTAAAGATAAAAATATAGCAATAAATAAACCAACAATCATGGAAATTAGAGCTACTTCAATAGTTACTAAAGCGGCACTTAACATTTCAGGAAAAACATTCCAGACAGTAATCCAGTGAAATGTATAATCGAAGTCAAACATTATTAATCCTTCTCTTCTTAAAAAAAAAGAGCCTAAGCTCTTTTTTTAATAATAAATACCATCAATTGTTAATTTTCTTACAGGACCAGGTCCATAAAACATTTCATTTAATTCTTTATATCTACCAGTTCTTACTTGTTGGTGAATAAATAAGTTCATAAAATTAATCATTCCATATTCAGTTCTTTTTACAATTATAGAAACATAATCAGAAAAACCTGGTACAAAAGGACCTGCTACAAAATCTTTATATTTAGGAGATTTTAACATTTCAACAGCTGTTGTATCTGTTGTAATAATTGCATCAGCTTTACCTTGTAATAAAGCTAAGTGAGCATCATTTTCAGACTTAGAAGAGAAATAATTACTTTTATTCCAATTATTGTTTTTAACATTCTTTAAAAATTCAATTTCATTTGTTGAACTTAAAGGTGCAGTAACTTTTTTACCTTTTAAATCAGCAAAAGTTTTAATACCAGAATCTTTTCTAGATACTACTTGAAATTTAAATACAAAATAAGGCATAGTAAAACCTGCTGATTTTGCTCTTTGAAGCGTATCTGAAGTAGATCCAATTACTACATCCACTTTTCCTGCATTTAGGGCTGGTAATCTTTGTGCAAATGACATAGATTTGATTTCTAATTTAACACCTAATACTTTTGCTAAATCTTTACAATATTCAACATCAAATCCTGCTGGTTTATTTCTTGCATCTCTATATCCCATTGGTGGGAAATCTAATACAACACCACATCTAATTTTGCCTTTTGATAAAATCTTATCTAATTTGTCTGCACTTGCATTTGAAGCCCCAAATGCTAAGACTGATACTGCTAAAAACGCCAATTTTTTTACTAGTTTCATAATCATTCCTTTAATTTTGTGTTAAGTTAATTTATTTCAAATTTACCGCCATTTTAAGTTTATTACTCCTTTTGTTAGATTTATGTAAATCTATGAATATCCATAAATGAAATATCAATATCATTTTCATTTCCATTTATTAAATTATCTACAATTTTACCTGTCGCTGGTCCTAAAGATACACCCATCATGGCATGACCCGTTGCAACTGTTAAATTTTTATACTTTTTAGATTTGCCAATATAAGGTAAACCATCAGGTGAACAAGGACGTAGCCCTGCCCACATATCATAAGTTTGATTCTTTTGTAAATTAAGATCTTTAATATAAGAATTAGCCGCTTTTCTTATATTATTAACCCTGTTTTCATCGATACTTAAATCATTTCCACAAATCATCATAGTCCCACCAAATCTTACATATTCATCATAAGGTGAAACTGCTACTTTTTGCTCTGCTAAAATTAATGGAGTTGAAAAGTTCATAAAAGTATTCTTTTGTGCTCTAAAAGAAAAACCTTTTCCTGCTTGCATAGTTAGATTTAAATCAAGTTTTTTAGCAAAATCAAAAGCTAAAATTCCAGAGCTTAAAACAAACTCATCTGCCGAAAACTTTTCATTTAAAGAATTTGTTAAAGAGTAAATTTTTCCATCTTTAATATCAAAATCTGTAATTTCACAGTTTTCATAAATCTGTACATTTGATTCTTTTAAATATTTAATTATACTTTGCATAAAATCATAAGGTTGGATTTTTGAGTCACTTTTATAATAAGAAGCACCAATGCAGTCAAAATTTACATTTGGCTCTAATTTATTAAGTTCTTCTTTATTTAACATTGAAGCATCAAGTCCTAATTCCCAAGCTTCATTAATTAAAGATTGTTCTTCTATTAGTGTTTTTTCTTCTTTACATAAAATTAATAAACCTGAATGTTTTAATTCAAAATCTAAATCATCACTTTTATATAAATCATTATAAAGTCCATGAGAATATAAATTTATATCTCTTAAAAAGTATTTATTATTTTCTACATGTTTTTTTGTACAGAATAAATTAAATCTTACTAACCATTTTAATAAGTCCATATCACATCTAGGTTTTAAGTAAAAAGGAGAATTTGAATTTAACATCCATTTAATTCCTTTTTTTAGTATTCCTGGATTTGCTAAAGTCTCAAAGTGACTTGGCACAATTAATCCAGCATTTCCATAAGAACACTCTTTTCCTATTTCGCCTGAATCATAAATACTTACGTCATGCCCACTCTTGCTTAAATAATAAGCAGAACAAAGTCCTGTAATTCCAGCTCCTATAATTGCTATTTTTGCCATACTAAATTACCACAAAACCATGTGCATAAGGATCGTCATCATCAATAGTAATAGTATTTAATCCAGTGATTTTAGCCCATCCTTCAATTGAAGGAATGATTCCGTTAAAGTTCCCTACTTTAACTTCTTTTTCAATTCGTCCAGTAAACTTAGATCCAATATAACTCTCATGAATAAAATCTTGACCTTGTTTTAAAAAATCTCGCGAATATAATTGTGCCATTCTTGCAGACGTTCCAGTTCCACAAGGTGATCTATCAATTGCTTTATCTCCATAAAATACTGCATTCCTAGCAGATGAAGTTTTGTCTTTTACTTCTCCTGTCCATTCAATATGAGATAAACCATTAATTGTTTCATTTAAAGGATGTACAAAATCATACTTTTTATTAATTTCATCTCTTAGTTTTTTACTCATAATAATTAATTGTGATGCTGTAAAGTTTTCAATTCCAGAGAAGTTTTTTTGAGGATCTATAATTGCATAAAAATTACCACCATAAGCTACATCAAATGTAAGAGAACCTAATTCTTCACATTCTATTGTTAGATCTTTTGAATGTAAAAAAGATGCTACATTAATAATTTTCACAGATTTAACCCTGTTCATTTCATCTTTTATATATGTTGCTAGAACTAAACCAGCAGGTGTTTCTATTCTTAATACTCCAGGAGTTTTTGGAGTAATAATTTCTTTTTCAATTAAAACTGTAACAGTTCCAATAGTTCCATGACCACACATAGGTAAACAGCCACTTGTTTCTATAAATAAAATTGATACATCAAATTCATCACTTGAAGGCTCAAATATTATTGTTCCACTCATCATATCATGGCCCCGAGGCTCAAACATAAGACCTGTTCTAATCCAATCAAATTCTTTTAAAAAATGCTGTCTTTTTTCACTCATATTAGCACCCTTTAATAAAGGGGCTCCACCTAAAATAACTCTAACAGGGTTTCCACAAGTATGAGCATCTACACAAAAAAATGTTTTACAAGACATATTTTTCTCCTAATATAATTTGTATAATTTTATTCTTTTATATTCTTATATTTAATCTATTAGTTTCTCTTTAACTAAAGCAGCTGCTGCTAAATCTTCTAAAGCATGCCCTACTGATTTAAATAAAGTAATTTGATCTTTATTTTCCCTACCAATATGCTCATTCCTGCATAAAGCAAATAAATCAGCTTTTATATCTTCTTTTGTAATAAGTTTAGAATCTAATGGAATTTTCAAATCACCAGTTTCTTTTAAAGCCATAGGAGTATCAATAAAAATATCTACAGTTTTTATTAATTCATCATCAGCTTCTCTCATGTCAGATTTATATGCACCTACTAAATCTACATGCTGTCCTTTTCTCAAGTATTTCCCAAATACAAGTGCTTCTTTACTTAAAGTTGCACAAGAAATAATATCTACGTTTGAGATAGTCTCATTTATATTTTTAATAGCTTTTATATTAAAATCACTTTTTAATTCATTTTGAATTTTTAAGGCTTTATTAAAATCTCTACCCCAAACAAAAACATCTTTTATAGGTCTAACACTAGCGTGTGCTCTGATAAGTTCAATACTTAAAGCACCAGTTCCTATCATTAATAGTGATGATGAATCTTTTTTTGACAAAAAAGATGAAGCTAAAGCAGATGATGCTGCTGTTCTTTTTGCAGTTAATGCTTTTCCATCTAAAAGTGCAGATAGTTCACCATTTTGAGCATTAAATAAAAGATAAATACCTTGAATTGAAGGTTTGTTATATTTTGCATTATTAGGGCTAACAGTTACAATTTTTACTCCTAATACCTCACTTTCCTTCCACGCTGGCATTAATAATAAAGTTGAGTCTATATTTTCTTTTGGATTTTTAAAATCGTGATGATGTCTTGGAGGAACTGTAATATTAGAAATAAAAGCATTTTTCAATGCTTTTATTAAAGAAGGGTACGTTAGTACACCATCTATTTCTTCTTTTGTATAATATCTCATAATGAGTCTCTAGTATTAGAGTCATTAACAATTCTCATAATATTTAATTCGTTTTTATCTTGAAGTTCAAGAGGTAATAATGATTTAGGACAATCTTGAAAACAAACAGGTCTTACAAATCTTTTAATAGCTCCAGTTCCTACAGATGTGAATCTTGAATCTGTTGCAGCAGGGAAAGGACCACCGTGTTGCATTGAAGCACAAACTTCTACACCTGTTGGAACACCATTAAATAAAATTCTTCCTACTTTATTTTCTAAAGCATAAATATGATCTGAATATTCATTCATTTCTTCATCTTCACCCATAACAGTAGCTGTTAATTGTCCAGATAAAGAAGAAATAACTTCTAAAATCTCATTTTTGTTTTCACATTCAACAATTAAAGAATATGGTCCAAAAACTTCTTCTTGGAAATTAGGATTTTTAATAAATACACTTGCATCTACGCAAGCAATAGTTGCTTTTCCTTGAGATTTAAGATTATCTTCTGCTGCACTTGATAAAAGTGATATACCTTTAAGTTTTAAAGCTTCATTTTTATTATCATCATAAGCTTTAGCTATTGAAGAAGATAACATAGTTGAAGGTTTAACTTTTTCAATTTCTAAGGCTAAATCTTTTTTAAACTCGTTTAATTCAGGGCTTTTTAAAGCAATAATTAATCCAGGATTAGTACAAAATTGCCCTACACCTAAAGTAATTGAGAATGAATAAAGAGCTGCTAGTTTTTTACTATCTTTTAAAGAAGATGGTAAAAATAGACAAGGGTTAATACTCCCCATTTCAGCAAAAACTGGAATTGGTTCTTTTCTTGTATTAGCTAATTTAAATAATTCCATTCCTGCATAAGTAGAACCTGTAAAACCAACAGCTTTAACAACATCATGCATTACTATATCTTGTCCAACTGTTCTTCCTGAACCATGTAAAAGAGAGAAAGTCCCTGTTGGCATATTACATTTTTTAACAGCTGCAATAATAGCAGATGCAATTAATTCAGATGTTCCTGAATGTGATGAATGTGCTTTTACAATTACTGGGCAGCCAGCAGCTAATGCAGAAGCTGTATCTCCACCTGCGCAAGCAAATGCTAAAGGAAAGTTACTTGCTTCAAAAATTGAAACAACACCTAAAGGTCTAAGCATTTTTCTTAAATCATTTCTTGGAAGTGGAGTTCGCTCAGGCATTGCAGTATCAATACTAGCTTCTACCCAAGAGCCCTCTCGTAATAAATTAGCAAACATTTTAAGCTGACCAATAGTTCTTCCCCTCTCACCTTCAAGTCTAGGTCTTGGAAGATTAGATTCACTCATAACTCTTAAAATTAATTCATCACCTAAATTCATGATTTCTTCAATAATTGTTTCTAAAAACTCGGCTCTTTGGATTTGAGACTTTTGTTTATACACAACAAATGCATCAGATGCTAATTTTAAAGCTTTTTCAACTTCTTCTTTATTAGCATGAAAAAAATCACCTTCTAATGCTTCATTACTATTAATGTCATATATTTTATTACTTTTATCACCAAGTGCAGATAATTCATTTCCAATAAAGTTTTTGCCATGTATACTCAAATTAAATCCTTTTATTTTTTCTAGTTTTTATAATTTCTATAGTGCTGGTAAAGTTGGTCTATTTTGAATTCCATGATCAATAATAGCTTGAACATTAGTTCTTTCAAGTCCTGATAATGGAAGTCTAGGTTCTCTTACAAATTCATTTCCTAAACCGACTGCAGTTTCTGCAAGTTTAATATTTTGAACTAGTTTTGTATTAATGTCAAGTTCTAATAATGGAATAAACCATCTATAAATTTCTAAAGCTTCTTTCCGTCTATCTTGTTTAATTAATTCATAAATTGCAACTGTTTCTTTTGGAAATGCACAAACTAAACCAGCAACCCATCCGTGAGCTCCCATTAATAATGCTTCACAACCTAAAGTATCAAGTCCACACATAATTTTGAATCTATCACCAAATCTAGAAATCATTTTAGAAACATTAGTAATTTTTCTAGTAGTTTCTTTTACTGCTTTAATTGTAGGACAAGATTGTAATTCATCAAACATATCTAAAGTAACTTCGATTTTATAATCAACTGGATTATTATAAATCATAATTGGCAAATCAGTAGCTCCGGCAATTGATTTGAAGTATTGAAGTGTTTCATTATCATCACTTGCATATCTCATAGGAGGTAATAACATAAGTCCAGATGCACCAGAAGCTTTAGCTTCTCTTGCTACATTCATGGCTTCTTTTGTAGTTTGCTCTGCAATATTCATTACAACAGGAACTTTTCCATTTACATATTTGACAGTATTTTCAAGTAAAGCTGTTTTTTCTTCTTTACTTAAAGTACTAGCTTCACCTAAAGTTCCACCTAAAATAATTCCATGAACACCTGCGTCAAGTTGTGCTTGCACACCTTTCATACAAGCGTCAAAATCAATCTCATCTTTTTCATTAAATTTTGTTGTTACTGCTGGATATACTCCAATAAAATCACAAGTCATTTTAGTCCTTTTATTTATATTTAATTATATTCCTACTAATATATCTCATAATATATATGTGATATATCAACTGATATATCAACAGTATATCACAAGATATTTGCCTTTAACTTAAAATTAAATTAAATTAGGAGAAAATATGAAGAATCAAAAGTTAGCTTATATTTATGCTTTAATAGCTGTTTTTTTCTGGTCTACTGTTGCAAGCGCTTTTAAACTATCATTAGAATACTTGTCTGTAAAAGAATTAGTATTGTATGCAGTTCTTACTTCTATTATTACTTTATTCTTAATACTTATTTATAAAAAGAAAGTAAAAGAGATTTATCCTCATTTTAAAAAGAACTTTATATATATACTTTTTTTAGGAATATTAAATCCTTTACTTATGTATATGGTTTTATTAAAAGCTTATGATTTATTACCAGTTCAAGAAGCACAAACTATAAACTATACATGGGCTTTAACACTTACTTATTTATCAATTCCACTTTTAAAACAAAAACTTCATTTAAATGACTTTTTAGCAGGACTTATTTGTTATTTTGGAGTTTTAATAATTGCTACTAAAGGAGATCCTTTATCTTTAGACTTCACAAATACTTATGGAGTGTTTTTAGCTTTATTATCAACAATATTCTGGTCTTTATATTGGATTTTTAATACAAAACTTAAAGTAGATCCAGTTGTAGGCCTATTTTGTAACTTTTTTGTAGCCTTACCATTGATTTTATTAGTTATTTATTTTACTGAAGGTTTTTCTATTCCAGATATAAGAGGTATTATAGGAGCTGTTTATGTTGGTTTATTTGAAATGAGTATTACTTTTCTTTTTTGGTTAAAAGCTATGAGTGAGACAAATTCAACAAGTAAAATTGCTAATTTAATTTTTATAGCTCCATTTTTATCTTTAATAATAATTTATTTTATTTTAAAAGAAGAAATATTATTTTCAACAATATTAGGTTTAGTATTAATAATTTTAGGGCTTTTTGTTCAACAAATAAAATCTTTTTCAAAAAAGCTAAAAGTTAAGAGCTTAGATATTTTATAGAATCTCTTCTATAAAATATCTATTATTTGTTTTTTTAAGTTTGATATTAATATCAAATGTTTTCGAGATATTTTCATTACTAAGAATCTCTTCTTTTTTACCTTGTTTATAAATACCATTATCACAGATTAAAGCTACATGAGTTATTTCTTCAAAAACTTCTTCTAAATGGTGAGTAATTATAATAATGCTAAGTTTTGAAGATATTTTTCGTAACAAAGAGATAAAATCATTTTGAGCTTTCATATCAAGTCCAGCACTAGGTTCATCTAAAAGTAAAGCTTTTGGTTTATGTATTAAAGCCCTTGCAATTAAACACTTTCTTAGCTGTCCAGTTGACATCTCTTTTGCTTTTTTATCTTTTAAAGTGCAAATATTTAATTCATTCATAATTTCATTACATTTTATAATTTCTTCTTCTGAATAAGTATGATGCATCATTTTTCCTAAAGAAGAATAAAAACCTGAAATTATAATTTCAAAAGCACTAGAGTTTTGTGCATTATAAACAAAATCATTATGTAAATCATTTGTTACTATTCCTAATTTCTTTTTTAATTCACTTATATCCCATACTTGTTTTCCAAAAATTTCTTTTTTGAACTTATAATAAGTATTTGCATATAAGTCATTAGACATTAATTTCAGTAAAGTGCTCTTTCCTGAACCATTAGCACCTAAGATAACCCAATTCTCACCCTCTTTAATTTTTAGATTAATATTTTTCAATACTAAATATCTATAATCATATCCTATATTTACATTTTCAAAATTAATAATATACATCTTTAACCTTTCAAAATTAATCATAACATAATTGATTTTTACACTTGTAAATATTTATTATTTTGTTTGTTAATTAAAATATTTTCTGATACAATCTGATATATTAGAAATATATTATAAGGAATGACAATGATTTATAAAAAACTATTTTTCCCAATTGGCGGCGGAGATGAACTTAAAGAAAGAATTCATGGTGCTTTATTAATAGGTAAACACTTCAAAGCTCATGTAGAAATCTTTCAATCGTTAGCACAACCTAGTCAAATTATGCAAATTGATGATAATTTACCGGCTACAATTTTAAAAGAGTTAAATGCAGTTGCATATGCTAGACAAGAAGAAAACATGTATATTCATCAAAGTATTTTTGAAGATGAAATTAAAAAAGTAGGTAATACTATCTCAAAAACTCCAAGAGATGAAGAATCTACTGCTGCTATTGTTGTAGGTAATGGATATAGAAGTAAATTAATTGAAGAAGAATCAAAGTTTTGTGATTTAGTAATTGTAGCTTCTCCTCCAAAAGGAAGAATTACAGCAACATTTGAAACAACTATTACAAAAAGTGGAAAACCTGCTTTAATGTTTCCAAGAGTTATGACAAAGTTTTCAAGTGATAAAATAATTATTGGTTGGAATAATTCTCCTGAAGTTTCTAGAGCTGTATCTCAAGCAATTCCGATTCTGAAAAATGCAAAAAAAGTACATATTGTAACTTCTATAGAATATATGAAAGATATTAATCAAATTGTAAAATTACAAGGTTATTTGTCTTGCCATGGAATTAAGAGTTCATATGAAATAGTTAAAACTACAAGAACTCCAGGTCAGGCTTTATTAAACAATGCCAATGATGGTGATTTTGATTTAATAATTGCTGGTGCATTTGGACATAAAGGTTTAAGAGAATTAATGTTTGGTGGAACTACAAAATATATACTTGAGAATACAAAAATACCAATTTTCATGTCTCACTAATAAAATCTCTTTTAAGAGATTTTATTATATTTTAATACTTAATTTTTTGTTATCATATTTTATCTTTTATACATTGACTCAATTAACAAACTTAAAGAGTCAAATACAGTTTCATTTCTAAAACAATCAGGGTAATCTTTTCTAATTGAATATAACTCATAGGATAAATTATCCCAAGTTTTTTTGAAATAAGATTTTTTTATTTCTTTATCAAGTGATGAATCTAATTGAGCTAAAGATATTTTAAGACCATGTAAATACCCTAATAAATATGAAGATGTTTTTATTAAAACATTTATATGTAAAGATATTTTTTCAATTTCCTCTTTTCCTAAATTTTTATCAACACTTCCAATTATTTCTTTTATGATTTTTTCTTTACTTTTAATCTGAGATAATAATCTTTTTGCCATAACTAATGGGTAAATAGATTTTTTAGCGCTTGATGAAGAAATAAAGTTTGCTATATACTCACTCCAAGTTAATTCACATATAGGATAAAACGTTTGAATTAAAAAAGATCTTTTTGTTAATAATAAATTCACCCTTGAATCTATTTTTTTATTATTATCGTGAATATGAGCTAATTCGTGATGAATAATATGAATAGCATCTCTATATCTCATAACATTTGATTCATTTTTAAGTAAATTAATTGCAAATGATGATTTTAAAATTAATATTGTTTCAAAATCATTGTCTTTTTTTATTGTTAATACTAGTGCATGAGTATTGTTTTTTTCTGTAAATTTGTTTTTCATAATCACTTGATTATCTAGAGATATTTGTTTAACATCTTTGTCAAATTTATCGCTTACAATCAAGGAAGAGAATCTTCGAAGATCTAAAGAATTAAATATATTAAAAATATATAAAAATGAATTAATTACTTGGTTAGCTTGTTCTTTTTCTAAACCATTAATACTAATTTTTACATCTTGAGTAAACATGATAAAACCTTTCTCTAATATTGTTAATTAATAATATAATTTATTAAATTATATTATAATTACTATTTATAACTAAAATAATAATTTAATAATTTTATTAGGTATATAAGAGCTTTATTTATAAATTAGATATAATTTTTATAAAATATTAAATCTTTATTGTTATAATGCAAATCTGATTTTAAAGGATAAGTGATTAGAATAACAATAAGCCTAAAAGAGCTAAAAATATTACAAGAATTATGTAAAGAACAAGGTCAAGGTGATTTATACAAGAAATTGCATGTAGAAGAAGAAAAAGCATATAAAAGTAAAACAGTTAAAAAAACAAAAGCTACTAAAAAAGCTACAAAAACTAGACAAGATGCGGCAAAAAAGAAAATAGAAAACAGTATTAATATGATGAGATTAATGAATGATAAAATTACTGTATATTCTGTGGCAAAAGATGCTGGTGTTTCTTATAATACTGCAAGTAAATATAAAGAGTATATACTTAAAAATAGTAATTCTTAATAAATCTAACAATAATAATGTGTTAATATCTTCATTAATTAAATGGAGAGATTAATGAGAAATTTTATAACTTACGAAGAGTCTATAAAAATCATGAATGATTTAGACTTAAACAATAATACAAACGAAAAACTTTTTATATCTAATGCTCTAAACAGAGTGTTAGCTCACGATATTACAGCTGACCATAATAGTCCAGAATTACCTACTTCTGCTATGGATGGTTACGCTATTAGATTTACTGACCAAGAAAAAACTTTTTTAAAAATAATTGATAAAAACCCAGCTGGTGAAGTTACTTCATCTAAAGTAGAAGAAGGCCTATGTATTAAAACTTTTACAGGTTCACTTATGCCTGAAGGTTCAGATACACTAATTCCAATTGAAAATGTTGAAGTAATAAATGATGAAATTAAAATTATTTCAAAAGTTCCTTTAAACTTTGCAAAAAGAGATATTGGTGAAAACTACAAAAAAGACGAAGTTTTAATAAAAAAAGGTTCAATTATTGGATTTGCTGAAATTGGAGTTTTAGCTTCTTTAAATATCTCACAAGTTATGGTTTATTCACTTCCTATAGTAGCAATTGCCTGTACAGGAAGTGAAATCTTAGATTTAGGTGAGAAACAAACAAATGCTTCTCAAATTAGATCATCAAATCATTTAACTATAGAAGCTTTATGTAAAAAAGCTGGTGCGCAAACACTTCAAATGGGAATAGTAAAAGATGACATAAACTCTATTACAAAACTAATGACTGAAGGTTTGCAAAAAGCTGATATTTTAGTAACTACAGGTGGAGTATCTGTTGGTGATTACGATTTTGTGCAAGATGTAATAAAAGATAAACTACAAGCTGAAGTATTATTCCACGGTGTTACTGTTAAACCAGGAATGCATATTTTAGTAGCTAAAAAGAATAATAAACTTATTATAGCCCTACCTGGATTTGCTTACTCTTCAACTGTATGTGCAATTTTATATGTTTTACCTTTAATTTACAAACTTTCTGGATCACAAAAAACTTTACCTTTTGTAAAAGCTAGAATAAATCAAGATTACAAAATGAAAATGAAAAAAACAATATTTACAGCATGTAATGTAAAATATGAAGATGCTGAATATAAAATTGATTTTGAAGGTAAAAAAGCTGGAACATCTGCTATTTTAACAAATCTATTACAAAGCCCTGCTTTATTAATGCAAGATGAAAACTCTAGTGATATTAAAAAAGATGATTTAGTAGATATTTTATTAATTAACGATATTAAATAAATGTCTTTAAAAAAAGTATACATATCTTTAGTTTTATGTGTACTTTTTTGGTCTGGTAATTTTATTATTGGAAAATACTTAAATACAAATGTTGAAGCTGTTGAATTAGCTTTTTTCAGATGGTTTTTTGTATTATTATTTATATTCCCCACACTATTTTTTGTAAATGTAAAAAAAATTATAAGAGTAACAAAAGAAAATATCTTTATTATGTCAGCGTTAGCACTATTAGGAATAACTTTATTTAATACTATTGTCTATTCTGCTTTAAAAAGCACATCTGCTACGAATGCTTTATTAATTAATTCAACTACACCTTTAATGATTTTATTTTTCTCTTATGTTTTTTATAAAACAAAAATACTTAAAATACAAGTTCTTGGAATTATAATATCTACTTTTGGTGTGGCTTTTTTAATTTTAAAAGGAAATATTTTAAATATTTTAGATTTAGAATCACATTCAGGGGATTTATATATTTTATTATCTTCTTTGTGTTGGACCTTTTATTCTCTTTTACTAAAATTTAAACCAAAAGAGTTTAGGTTTTATGAGTTTTTTGTATCACTAGTAATTTTAGGTTTTATCTTTTTGCTACCTATATATTTATACCAAGGTTATTCTTTACAAGAAGAATTAAAACAAATTCAAAACTACTGGTATTTTTTTCTTTATATTTCATTTTTCACTTCAATTCTTTCATACTTTTTTTGGAATATAGGAATAGATGAAATAGGAGCTGCTAAAACAGGTCAATTTACTCATTTAATGCCTTTATTTGGATCTTTTTTAGCTTATATATTCTTAGGTGAGAGTTTAAGTTTTTATCATATTATAGGTGCTTTACTAATTGCCGCTGGAATTTATCTTTCTTTGTTCGTTAAAAAATGATTTTACATTAAAAGTTTTGTGTTAAATTATATAAAAATAATATTACACACATAATATGTTACTTTAGTAGTTTATTTTTCCTATTTTAAAGAAATGAGAACAATCATTTCTATTTTCTTTTGCGGCTTTTTCATAATCATATTTCACTCTTATTAGTAATATCTAATATTAATAAGAAACATTAGAAGTAAAGTTTTTTACAGCTTATTTAGGTTCATCATAAATATAGGCTTATAGGCCAACAGAACCTTCTTTTATATATCTTCTGATTAATATATTAAATCACTTCTAGGGCTTCTGAGACACAAGTAAATATCAATAATAAGTTCTTCCCCTGCATGGCATCTTTGATTAAGTAATTTAAAATATCCCAAGATTAACTTTCATATCAATACTTTTATTCTATAAATCTTTAAGAACAACTTCTAAGGCAAATACATTAAAATGAATATCTGATAAAATTGCTATTCGTATATCTTTTCTTTATTTAAAATCATTTTATATAAATAGTGTTTTATATCACTTTGTTTCTCTTTACTATTTTCATAGAATTCATATTCACTAGTTATTTGAAAACCTAGTTTTTTATAACAAGATATTGCTACTACATTATCTTTATATACATTTAATTCAAAAGAAAATATACTTAAATCTTTAATACTTTTATTAATTGCCAAATCAATTATTATTTCTCCAAAAGATCTTTTTCTAAACTCTTGTTTAACAAGAATTCTACAAAGTCTAAATCTTTTATTCTTAATACTTACTAATTCAATATAAGCTATTTTTTCTTTATCATATTCTAAAAAGTATTTTTTACTTGAGGTATCAGTAATTTCTTCTTTTTTTAAAGGCCAAGACATATCTGGACCTGCCCATATTAAACACTCACTCTTACTTTTAATCCAAGATTCAAGTATTTCAAAATCATCTTCTTTAAATTCAATTATATTCATTATAGAACTCTCAAGATTTTACAGTTACATAAGTCATCTGACTCATAAGCAGTTTTTTGCCCTGCTTTTAAACCAGGATAAGGAAATAGTCTTACAGTTAAGGGTTTATTTAATCTGTTTGCATAAGTTCCAGTATCTCTCATTAAAGCAGATATTTTTTTAATTGAAGTATTACCTGGAATTGGAACAGTATCTAATCCAATTCCACAAACAGCAGAATTACTTAATAAAGTTCTTATATCACATTTGTTTTTATTTACATCTTTTGCTAAACCTTTATCTTCAATAACAGCTAACATTAAACCAGAAAAGCCTACAAGAGGAATATTTTTAATACTTTTAAATACTTTAGTTAATAAAGATGAAACTTCTATAGTTCCAGAGTTCCCAAAATGTTTTACACCTAAAAGTTTATATACTTTAACCATAGATGAGCAGTTTTTTGAAGGAGCTGCTGATGAATCAAGTCCTACAAAAGAAAAATTTTCATTTTTAAAGTCTTTTATAATTAAATTTATATCATCAATAAAAGACTGTAAAGATGTACTCATATTTACATAAGCATTTTTAAAAAATTCATTATGGTTTGAATTTGAATATTTTCCAAGATCTTTTAATACAGATACTAATAAATCTGGTGTTTCTAATCCTATTACATAAGAGTTTTTAGATGTTGAATTAAAATATGATGCAGGGAAATATGGAATAAATTCTTTACAGTTAAAATTAACAGTAAAATTAAAATTACCCTCACCTCTTGGAGTTATTTTTGAAATTCTATTTACACAAATAGCACAGTGTTTAATCATTTCATTATCTAAAATTCCAAACTCATTTACTTTTACATTAACACAAGCATTACAAAGGTCTCCAAAATCTCTTATAAGCTCAGGTAATAAAGATATTTCTTCATAAGTTTTAGCTTCACCAATAGCAAATCTAATTCTTAGTTTATTAAAAGATATAGAGTCAATAATATTTTTAATAAAAGTTAGGTCTTCTTTTGCAGTTTCTAAAGATGAAGTATTTAAGTACTCACCAAAAGCATTTGTTACAATTCTAATTGATTGAACAGTATAATCTTTACGCTCAAAGTCATGGGCTAATTCTTTACAAAAGTCACAGGCTTTTATAATCTCTTCTGCCCAAGTTCTTTTGTCTTCTTTTAAAGATAAAAATGTTGTAATTGTTCTAATCTTACATAATTCTTTATTTAACATTTATTTCCTTTTAATTCTTTTTGTTTTATTTTACTTAAGTTATTTACTACTAAATTATATGAATCAGTTATCATCCCAAATACTATTTCATCTTCAATTGAATTATCTAAATATATAGAAATCCAATGTTTTTTATTTAAATGATATCCATCTTTAATACAAGCATAAATTTCTTTATATATATTAGATTCAAAAGGATCACACTTTAAAGATATTCTTATTAAGTTTTCATGGTAACAAAGTAAAGCAAACATTTTATCTTTTACTTTAAAAACCATAGTCTCTTCTCCAAAAGGAAAAGTTTTTTTAGATTCTATTTTATTAAGTAAAAACTCTTCTAAGATTTTAAATTTCATCTTTATTCTTTATAGTATTTTTTAAGTATTCATAATAACAAAATTATTATAAAAATTATCATTCTGTGATATACTTTATAATAATTTTATAGGAGATTTTTATGAAAAAAGATATTGTAATTATTGGTGGAGGCATAGTTGGGCTTATGTCTGCTTATTTTTTATTAAAAGAAAATCAAGATATTCTTTTAATTGATAAAAATGAAATAACAAGTGGTGCATCGTTTGGAAATGCTGGTTTATTATCTGCATTTTCTAAAAATCCTTTATCATCTCCTGGTGTAGTTGTAAGTACTTTTAAACTTATGTTAAAAGGCGAATCACCTGTAACTCTCCACCCTAGTCTAGATATAAAATTATATTATTGGTTATACGCTTTTATGAAAAATGCTAATTATAAAAGACTTAATAAAACTTTAGCTTTATTTGAGAAATATGGAGAAAAAGCTATTAATTCATATAAAAAAATGAAAAAAGAAGATGATATGGATTTTTATTTTAAAGAAGATGGTTTACTAATGGTATATACTCAAGAAAAATCATTTCAGGATAAAATAAAAATATCTTCAAATAAAGACTTATATACAATATTAAATAAAAGTGAAACAAAAAAATACTTACCTTTTGTAAATGATAAAATCATAGGATCTGTATTATTAAAACAAAATGCTCATTTAGACCCATCATTGTTAATGAGTGAGTTAAAGTCTTATTTACTTAAAAAAGGTGTAGAGTTTGTTTTAAATGAAGAAGTTCTAGACTTTAAATTTAAAAAGAATAAAATTACAAAAGTTTATACAGAAAAAAACTTTTATGAAGCAAATACTTTTATTTTAGCATCGGGGGCTAATGATTCTTTATTTAAAAAAACAAACAATTCTTTTTTAATGACTAAAGCTAAAGGATATAGTCTTACGTTTGAGATGAAAGAGCAATTAAAACCAAAAACTGCTGCTTTATTTGCCGATTTATTTATAGCCTTAACTCCAAGAGATAAAACGGTAAGAATTACTTCAAAACTAGAACTTGGATCTAATGATGAAAAAATTGTAAAAAAACAAATAGATAGTATTAAAAACAATCTATTTTTATATACAAAAGATTTTGAAATGAAGAATATTGTTGAATGGTCTGGATTTAGACCTCTTTGTCCTGATGATATGCCAATACTAGGATTTGATAAAACATATGTAAACTTAGTACACGCAAATGGTTTAGGATGGTTAGGTATAACTTTTGGTCCGGCTATTGGAGAGATTATATCTGATTTAGTATGCATACATAAAGAGAATAAAAAGTCTGATGACATACTTTTATTCTCTCAGTTTTATCAGGTTTAAATATTCGATAAATTAATAAACTAAATTATTACGACCATTTTGTTTAGCTTTATATAATAAATCATCAGTTTCTTTATATATGCTCTCTATCTCATTATTAAAAGTAGGATCAATTAAAGTAAGGCCCATTGATACTGTCACAAAAGAAGATACAGAACTATTTTTATGTGCTATTTTTAAATCTTCTATTTTTATTCTACAATCTTCAGCAATAGAAATAGCATCTTCTTTATTTTTAACCTTGAATAACATAACAAACTCTTCTCCACCTATTCTAAAAGTAAAATCATCAGGTCTATTTAGAATTAATTTAAGTACTTCTGATACTTTTTTTAATGCAATATCACCATCTTGGTGGCCATAAGTATCATTATATTGTTTAAAATGATCAATATCTAACATTAAATAAGCTAAAAATATATTATTCCTTTTTGCTATTTTAAGCTCTTTTGGAAAAATACTATCAAAATATCGTCTATTATGTAAAGATGTTAAAGAATCTATATTTGAAATTTCTTCTATTCTTTTTTTACTAGAAATATCATGAAAGATACAAGTATATGCAATAACTTCATAGTTATCATTAAAGACTGGATGAATATTATATTCTAACCATTTAATTTCATTTTCAAAATCTAGTTTTTTGACTTCACCTTTCCAATCTTTTCCACTTCTTGATATTCTAATAATCTCATTTTTTGTGCTTTTATCACAGTCATCAAAAATGAAATGATCTGAAGTATTAAGTAAATCTTTTTTTGAATAAAATAAATATCTAGCAAAAGCATTACTTAGATCAATAATTTTAAAATTTTCATTTAAAGTAGCACTCATTATGTTTTGATCAATCAAATGAAAATGTTTTTTTATTTCACTATCTGTTTTTTTAAGATTCTTAACTAATAAAAGTAAAATTATTATTGTAATAGTAATAATAATTAAAAGAATAAAAGCAATTAATGTAATTGAAGATCTTTTTGTTTCAATTGCATTTTTATTAAAAAATAAAGCTTTAGCTTTTGCAAAATTAATTAATTTATTAACTTGTAAATTAAGTTTTTCAACATGAAGTGCACCCTTGTTTTTAGTAATTAAAGCAGCCTCATCTTTTTTATATGAATACATTAAGAGTATAACTTCATCTCTTATTGGTTTCCAATTTACGAAAGCATCAAAACTTGCTTGAATGTCTTTTTTATCACCTAAATAACAATCAAATATAATCTCAAATTCTCGATATATTATAATTTCACTTTTATTAACTTCGTCAATTGCTAACTGAAGTTCATGTTCATTAGTGGATAAAGCAACATCTTTCATATATCTATGCATAGAAATTAAATTTGATTCTATTGTTTTTGTAGCAACGGTAACAGTATAAGGATGATCATAAAGTTTTTGGGAAAGATCGGCTAATTGAGCCATCTTAAAAATAGATGTAAGTCCTAGAATAATTAATAAAATAATTGTAATAAGAAAATTAAAAATAATATTATTATACATAATATCTCCTCATTTCTTATATGATATTAGAATAAGGCTTAAAAGCCTTACTCTAATAAATCTTTTTGAGGTTTTCCTATATGATAACCTTGAACATAATCAACTTTAAGTTCATATAATAAGTCTTCTATTTCTTTACAATGTACTTTTTCAGCTATCGTTTGAAGACCCATATCATGAGCAAATGAGTTTAGATTTTTAACAACTTTATATGAAGATTTATTTATATGAATATCTTCTACTAAAGAACCATCTATTTTTAGAAAATCAATATTTAGTTTAGAGATATAAGTAAAGTTAGAGAAACCAGAACCAAAATCATCAATTGCCACTTTTACATCATATTTTTTAAGTTCTTTTACAAAATCATTAACAATATTAAAGTCTTCAATTTCTTCTGTTTCTAAGATTTCAACTATAAATCTATGTCCAATATCATATTTTTCTATTTGCTCAAATAAGTATGAAGTAACATTATCATCTATCATATCTTCAATTGAAAAGTTAATAGAAAAAGAAATACCTTCTTTTTTAGAGAAAAACTCAAAAGAGTTTTTAATCATCATAATAGTAAATTTACTATATTGTCTTGATCTTCTAGCTACATTTAAAAACTTATCAGGTGTATAAATTACATCATCTTTTTCAAGTCTTGCTAGTACTTCATATTTATCAATTTTTGAAGTGTTAACATCTTTAATTGCTTGAAAGAATGGAATAATCTTATTATTAGATAAAGCATCTTCTAAATTCTTTGTCCATTCTATATGTTTTGAGAATTGATCATCATCATAAAATGATTCTTTATAAACTTTGAAACTTTTAGCTTCAGCTATTGCTAATCTAACAGTTGCACTTGTTTTCTCAATTATTAGTTTATCTATATTATAAGCAATAGCTAAAGTAATATTTATTTTAACTTTTATATCTTCATATCTAAAATCATAATTATCAACAAAAGAAACTAATTCTTCGCAAAACTTATTATCTATCTCTTTATCTTTATTTATCAAAATACCAAATTCATTATTTCTTAATTTATATAAAAAACAGATCTGTCTCAAGCATGTAGTCTTATATGCGGCCATATCCCTTATCTGTGTCTTACCATACTACATCTATCTTTTATTGAACGGTTCGTTAGAGCAATATTTTGTGATGAACTGGCTGGTCAATTTTCACATAACGCAGTATCTTTGGAGACTGGGAAGTTTGCTCCAGATTATCCGTGAAAATATTATAACGATCGTATTTTATTTTATAGGAGTATTAACATTAATGAGATCGGGCATGGATAAAAGGTTTGCCATACTATCACTTTCTCTTCTAATCCTGCCGATAGTAA
>JABSON010000080.1 GCA_013215915.1 Campylobacteraceae bacterium
GATGAATTATTTTCACAAATTTTAAATAGTTAAACAATACAAGTGAGCAAATAATAAAGGTATTATTATATATAATTAAATGATTTATTTAAATTATTTGAAGATAGAAATTAAAAAGTAATATTTATTTTGGGGAATTATATAAAGAAGTATTTAAAAAGAATAAAAGGAAGTAAAAACTTCCTTTTATTTATATCTGTGAGTAATTCTACCCTTATCCAATGAATAAGGAGTAATTTCAACTCTAACTTTATCAGATGGTAAAATTTTAATATAATGCATTCTCATTTTACCTGAGATATGACATAATACTACATGAGAATTATCTAATTCAACTTTAAACATTGCATTAGGTAACGCTTCAATTACTTTTCCATCTATTACTATAACATCATCTTTTGACATTTTTTTCCTTTTTTATACTTTACTTAAGATTTCAGCTCTACCGTTAATAACAGCAACTGTATGTTCATAATGTGAAGCTCTTAATCCATCTTCAGATACAACATCCCAATCATTATCTAAAATAACTGGTTCTTGTAATTTCTGACATACCATAGGTTCTAAACAAAATACCATACCATTTTTTATTTTAGGACCTGACTTAGCTTTTCCTGATTCTAAATAATTAGGAATCTCTGGGTCAGTATGAGGTTGTCTACCAATACCATGTCCACAAAAACGAACTAATGGCACATAACCTCTACCTCTAATAAAATCTTCTATTGCTTTAGATAGTTCTTTAAATCTCATACCTTCTCTTATAATATCAATTGCATGATATAAAGAATCTTTTGCGCAGGCAATTAATTCTTCATCAGCTTTTGATATTTTTCCAATAGGCATAGTAATAGCAGCATCTCCATACCATCCATCAATTTCAGTTCCAATGTCAAGTCCAAGGATATCCCCTTCTTTAACAACAGTATCACTAGGAATACCGTGAATTACAACTTCATTAAGTGACGTACAAACAGCAGCAGGAAAACCGTACAAACCTTTAAAAGAAGGACGAATCCCTCTATCAGCTAAGAATTTATCACCCATAGCATCAATTTCTTTTAAAGTCATACCAGCTTTTACATTCTGAGCTAAATATTCTAAAGTTTGAGCAACAGCCTTAGAGGCTGTTCTCAGTTTTTCTATTTCATGTGGTTTTCTTAATTCAATTGACATGATTATAATCCAACCGCACTAAGAGTTTCATATTTATTTGAATATTGTTGAGCTTCGATTTTTCTCATTGTATCAATTGCAACTTGTACAACAATAAGAACGGCAACACCACCAAAGTAGAATGGTACTCCCATAGCTTTAACAATTAACCAAGGTAGTGTAGAAATTAATCCTAAATACACAGCTCCCCAAACAGTTAATTTACCAGCTACATCATTTAAAAATTCAGCAGTAGAAGTTCCAGGTCTTACACCAGGAATGAATCCACCTTGTTTCTTTAAATTGTCAGCAATATCTTTTGCATTAAATGTAATAGATGCATAAAAGAATGCAAAGAATACTACAAATAAAAACATAAATAAATTGAATGTATACGACGCAGGACTTAGATAATCAGCAATAGTTAATAAAATTTTATTTTGGCTTCCTTGCAGAATAGTTGCAGGAAACATTAAAATTGCTGAAGCAAAAATTGCAGGTATTACACCAGCTAAGTTTACTTTAATAGGAATATAGTTCATTATTCTCTTGTTTTGACTTGCCATCATAACTTTTCTAGAATAAGAAACTGGTACTCTTCTTTCACCAAGTTCTACAAAAATAATAGCGCCAACTGTTGCTAAAATAATAACAACAATAGCAATAACTGTTAGAAAATTCATTTGACCATTATTAACTAAATCAATTGTACCACCAATAGCAGAAGGAATTGCCGAAACAATACCAGCGAAGATGATTAATGATATACCATTACCAATACCTTTTTGTGTGATTTGTTCACCAATCCACATTAGAAGCATAGTTCCAGTTAACATTGAGATTGCAGAAACTGCAATGAATGTATTCATATCAATTGAGATTGCACTTTGACCTGTTGCTCCAGTTAAAGAATTAAGACCCATTGAAACACCAACAGATTGAATTAAAGTAATTACAATAGTAGTGTATCTGATAATTTGCATATATTTTTGCATACCATCACGTTCTTTTTTCATTTTTCCTAAAGCAGGAAAAGTAGCAGCTAAAAGTTCCATTATAATTGAGGCTGTAATATAAGGCATAATACCAAGTGAAATAATACTTAATCTCTCTACTGCATTACCACTGAACATATTAACTAAACCTAAAGCATTATTTGAATTTGCATCAAAGAATTCTTTTACTACGTCAATATTTACTCCAGGTACTGGCACGTATGCCAGTAACCTATATAGAAGTATGAAACCTAATGTAATAAGAATCTTATTTATTAGATCTTTATTCATCACTATTTACCAGTTGTTGTAACGTTTTCGTCTTTAATTTTTGAAGCTAAATCTTTTGCAGATGCTCCAACTAATTTAACTTTTGTTACTGTTTTAGATAACTTGTAAACAGTTCTGATTGTTGTCATTGTAATTTCATTTAAGTTTGCAACTTGAGTTACTTTTTCAACGTTGATAGAATAAGGTTTAACTACTCTAGAAAAGAATCCAATTTTTGGAGTTCTTTTTTGAAGAGGCATTTGACCACCTTCAAAATGTCTTTTCATTGAGTAACCTGATCTAGCTTTTTGACCTTTATGTCCTCTTGTAGAAGTCTTACCCATTCCTGAACCTTGACCTCTACCTACTCTTTTAGTATTTTTAGTACTACCAGCAGCTGGTTGTAAATTATTTAATGCCATCATCTATCCTTTAATTCTTGCTAATGCTTCAACAGTAGCTTGTACAAGGTTATTAGGGTTATTAGAACCTAAAGATTTAGCAATAATGTCTTTAACACCTGCAAGCTCAAGAACTGGTCTAGCCGCACCACCTGCGATTAGTCCTGTACCTTTAGAAGCTGGTTTTAATAAAATTCTTGATGCATTATATTTATGCTCGATATCGTGTGCAATAGTAGTACCTTTTAAAGAAATAGTTACTAAACTTTTGAACGCGTCATCTAAAGCTTTTTTAATAGCGTCAGGAACTTCTTTAGCTTTACCAGTTCCGAAACCAATAGTACCTTTTTTATCTCCAACTACAACTAAAGCAGTAAATCTAAATCTTCTACCACCCTTTACAACTTTTGTAACTCTACCAATATTAACAATTGCTTCTTCGAAATCATCTTTATTAATTGCCATCATGAACCCTTAAATTTTGATACCGTTATCTCTTAGTGCGTCTGCAAAAGCTGCAACTACACCGTGATAAAGGTAACCATTTCTATCAAATACAACTGTATCAATCTTTGCAGCTTTTAAAGTTTTAGCGAATTCCGCTCCAACTTTAACTGCATTTTCTTTATTAACTTTTAAGTCTAAAGTTTTTGAATGAACTGCAGCTAGTGTAGTACCAGTAACGTCATCAATTGCTTGCGCACTTAAATATTTATTTGATTTGAAGATTGTAACTCTAGGAATTACAGCTGAACCAGAGATTGAACCTCTAACTCTTCTTTTTCTTCTTAATCTTAAAGAATTCTTTTTTGCTATGTTTTTTGCTCTACTCATTATTTACCCTTACTTCGCAGTTTTTCCGGCTTTTCTAACGATAACCTCGTCAGTATACTTAACACCTTTACCTTTATACGGTTCTGGTTTTCTGTAGCCTCTAATAATTGCAGCAGCTTGACCAACTTGTTGTTTGTCAGCACCCTTAACATGGATTAAGTTTTTCTCTACAGAAATATCTAGACCCTCTTGAATATCAAAAAGAATAGGATGTGAAAATCCTAATTGCATTTCTAATACTTTACCTTTAACAGCTGCTCTATAACCAACACCATTGATTTCTAAAGATTTTTGAAAACCTGTAGATAAACCAATTACAGCATTATTAATTAAAGCTCTGTAAGTTCCCCAGAATGCTGATGATTCTTTAGTTTCACCAACTCTTCCTAAAGAAATTTCATTGTTTTCAACAGCTAAAGTAACTCTATTATGAGTTTCAACTGTAGAAACTTTGTTTCCTTTTTTAACAGTTACGATAGATCCATCAATAGTTACTTCTAACCCTGATGGAATTGCGATAGTTTTTTTACCAATTCTTGACATACTATACCCCTACCAAACTGTACACAGTACTTCACCACCAACGTTAGAAGCAAATGCTTCGTCGTTAGCAACAACACCCTTGTTTGAAGAAACAATGATTGTACCATATCCATTTTTAAAATGTTTTAATTCTGAAGCAGCTTTATAAACTCTTCTACCTGGTTTAGAAACTCTTGTAATTTCATTAATAACTGATTTTTCATTTTCGTCATATTTTAATGTAACTTTAATAGTTTTCTTATTATTTTCACCGTCAATAACTTTAAAAGAAGTTATGTAACCTTTACTTTCTAACACTGTTAAAACACCAATAACTGTACCAGAATGCAATAAAGTAGTTACTTCTAACTTTCTTAATGCTGCATTTCTTAGTCTAGTAATAGCATCTGCGATCATATCATTCATCATAGCTTATTTCCTTACCAACTAGCTTTTCTAACGCCAGGTAATAAACCTTCGTTAGCCATTTTTCTTAAACAAATTCTGCAAAGACCGAAATCTCTGTATACTGAATGTGGTCTACCACAAACTGAACATCTTGTATATGCTCTAACAGCGAACTTAGGTGTTCTCTGTTGTTTAGCGATTAAAGATTTTTTTGCCATACTACACTCTTCCTTTAGTAAACGGTACACCAACAAGTTCTAATAATCTAAATGCTTCAGCATCATTATCAGCAGAAGTAGATATAGAAATGTTCATACCATGAGTTTTAATAATGTCATCATAAACAACTTCTGGGAACATTAATTGCTCTTCTAATCCAAAGTTGAAGTTACCATAACCATCAAAACCATTTTTGTTAAGACCTCTAAAATCCTTAACTCTAGGTAATGCAACTGAACAAAGTTTATCTAAGAATGCGTACATTTGTTCGCCTCTTAAAGTAACTTTAACACCTACAGGATAACCTTCTCTTACTTTAAAACCAGCAACTGATTTTTTAGCAATTACTTTAACAGCTTTTTGACCAGCGATTAAAGAGATAGTATCTTGAATATTTTGCATTAATTTAGAATCTTTCATTGCTTCACCAGCACCCACAGAAATAACAACTTTTTCTACTTTCGCAGTTAAAGTTTTATTCTTTGGAAATTCAGTTTCTAAAACAGGTTTAATTTCTGACTTATATCTTTCTAATAATCTAGATGCCATATTATTTACCTTCTACTTTTTTAACATTAGAGATGTTAATTGGCATCTCTTTGTTAATAAATCCACCATTAGGATTTTTTTCTTGATCTGGTTTAACAGTTTTTTTAGCAACTTTACAATCTTTAACAATTACTTGTTTTGTTGCAGGCATTGCTACTAAAACTTCACCAGTTTTACCTTTATCATCTCCAGCGATAATCTCAACGATATCACCTTTTTTGATTTTTAATTTATTCGCCATACTATAGTACCTCCGGAGCAAGTGAAACTATTTTCATGAAGTTTTTATATCTAACTTCTCTCGCAACTGGTCCAAAAATTCTTGTTCCAATTGGATCTTTTTTAGCATCAATAATTACACCAGCATTGTCATCGAATCTGATTAAAGAACCATTTTCTCTTTGGATCTCTTTATGAGTTCTAACAACTACTGCTTTAACTACTTGACCTTTTTTAACTTTTCCATTAGGAATAGCTTTTTTAACTGAAGCAACAATAACGTCACCAACAGATGCATATCTTCTCTTAGAACCACCAAGAACTTTAATACACATGATCTCTTTAGCACCTGAATTATCAGCTACATTTAGTCTTGTAAAACTTTGAATCATTACTTAACTCCTCTTTTAAGGATAGTAGATAATCTGTAAGATTTACTTTTAGATAATGGTCTACACTCTAACGCAGTTACAGTATCACCAATTGCTAATTCATTTTTTTCATCATGAATTAAGTACTTTTTGAATCTTTTTACAGTTTTGTGATATCTTGGGTGCATAACTGATCTTGTAACTAGTACAGATGCAGTTTTGTCTCCAGAAATTTTTACCACTAAACCTTGAATCTCTTTTTTAATTGCCATGTCATAGATCCTTAGTTAGCTTTTACTGCAGTGATTGCTGTTTGAATTCTAGCTAAATCTTTTTTAGCTACTCTTAATTCAGAAGTATTAGTTAACTGCATAGTTTTTAGCTTAGCTTTTAATTCAAAAAGAAGCACCTTTTTTTCTTTTAATAACCCGTTTAGTTCAACTAAACTTTTGTCTTTTAGACTAGAATAAATCATTTTCACTATCTCTTGTAATTATTTTACTTTTGAATGGTAACTTGTGTCTAGCTAAAGTTAAAGCTTCTCTTGCTAACTCATCACTAACACCAGCCATCTCAAAAAGAATTCTACCTGGCTTGATATTCATAACCCATTTATCAACAGCACCTTTACCTTTACCCATTCTTGTTTCTAATGGTTTAGCAGTTAAAGGTTTGTCTGGGAATACCATAATCCAAACTTTAGCTTGTCTTTTTACTTTTCTAGTCATAGAAACTCTAGCAGCTTCAATTTGTCTAGAATCTATTCTACCATGTTCAGTAGCTTTAAGTCCGATATCACCGTATGCTAAAGAGAAACCTCTTGTCGCTTTACCACGATTTCGTCCCTTCATCATTTTTCTGAATTTAGTTCTTTTAGGCATTAACATAATTAGTTACCTCTTTTCTTAGATGGTCTTCTTTTAGGTTTAGAAGTATCTTCAGCTTTTTCAACAGGTACGCCTTTTGCAAGAACCTCACCTTTAAATATCCAAACTTTAATACCAACACAACCATAAGTAGTGTGACCTTCAGCAAAACCATAATCAATTCTAGCTCTTAATGTATGTAAAGGAACTCTTCCCTCTAAATACCATTCAGTTCTAGCCATTTCAGCTCCACCAAGTCTACCAGCTACAGCTACTTTAATACCTTTAGCTCCAGATTTGATTGCATTTTGCATAACTCTTTTCATAGCTCTTCTGAATGCAACTCGTCTTTCTAATTGTTGAGCAACATTTTCAGCAGCAAGTTGACCAGATAATTGTGGTTTTCTTTCTTCTTTAATGTTAACAGCAATTTCTTTACCAGTAAGTGCAGCTAGTTTAGCTTTAAGTTTTTCTACGTCAGCACCTTTTTTCCCGATAACAATACCAGGTCTAGCAGCAACGATAGTAACTCTAACTTTTTTAGCAGTTCTTTCGATAATAGTTTGAGCGATTCCAGCATAGTATAATTCTTTTTTAATGAATTTTCTAATTTTGTCATCTTCAGAAACGTTAGCAGGCATTTTTTTGAATGAAGGGAACCATCTAGAATCCCAGTTTCTATTAATACCAAGTCTTAAACCTATTGGATTAACTTTTTGACCCATTACTTGTCTCCTTTTGGTGCTGCAGCAACTTCAATAAAGATATGTGCAGTTGGTTTATGCTTTGGAGAAGCACTACCTCTAGCTCTTGGAGTAAATCTCTTAAGAACTGGAGCTCTATCAACTCTAGCAGAAGTAACAATTGCGTCTTGAGGTTCTAAACCAGCATTTGCAACAGCAGATGCAATGATTTTAGAAATGATTCCAGCAGCTTTGTTAGGAGTGAATTGTAAAGATGCGATTGCAAATTCAGCGTTCATACCTTGAACTTCTCTAGCGATTAATCTAGCTTTTAAAGGAGCTATTCTAATAAACTTAAGAGTAGCAGTATGGCTCTTATTGATACCAGCAGCTTTTCTTTGTTTTTTAGTTAAGTCTTTTGCTTTTTTATGTTGTAATGCGCTCATATTAACCTACTTTCTTCTGAACAGAACCTTTATGGCCCTTAAATGTTCTAGTTGGTGCAAATTCACCTAATTTATATCCAACATGATTTTCTGTCACGTTAACAGGTACGAAATTTCTTCCATTATGTACATTAAAAGTTAATCCGATCATATCTGGTAAAACCATAGATCTTCTTGACCAAGTTTTAATTGGTTTCTTATCACCTGATTCAATAGCTTTCATAACTTTTTTGATTAGGTGAGAGTCTACAAATGGACCTTTTTTTATTGATCTAGCCATAGTTTACTTCTTCTTTCTTGAAATGATTAGTTTATCACTAGCTTTTTTCTTTCTAGTTTTATAACCTTTAGTTGGCATACCCCATGGAGTAACAGGATGTCGCCCAGAGTTTGTCTTACCTTCACCACCACCATGAGGGTGATCAATTGGATTCATAGCAGAACCCCTAGTTTGTGGTCTTTTTCCTAAGTGTCTAGAACGTCCAGCTTTACCGATAACCATGTTAGAGAAATCTTCATTTCCAACAATACCGATTGTAGCAATACAAACACCAAGAATTTTTCTCATTTCACCAGATGGTAATCTTAAGATAACATACTTGTCTTCTCTACCCATAATTTGAGCATATCCACCAGCAGAACGAGCAATTTGCCCACCTTTACCAGGTTTCATTTCAATATTATGAACCATAGTACCAATAGGAATATTTACTAATCTCATTGCATTACCAGGAAGGATATCTAAACCAGACTCTGCAGCCATAATTTTAGTCCCAACTTCTAATCCAGAAGGTTGTAAGATATATCTTTTGTCACCATCTAAGTATGTAATTAAACAAATTCTACAGTTTCTGTACGGATCGTACTCAATTGTAGAAACAGTCCCTTGAACATTGAATTTTGCTCTTTTGAAGTCAATAATTCTATATAATTTCTTAGCACCCGCTTCTCTATGTCTAGAAGTGATTCTACCGTTATTATTTCTACCAGCTGCTGCTTTTACTCTTTTAAGTAAAGATCTAACAGTAGGTTTAGAAGTAATATCAGAAGTATCCATTACAGTCATAAATCTTCTTGAAGGTGTTATTGGTCTAAATTTTTTAATTGCCATTCATAATCCCTTAAGCTGAAAGGTTCGCTATTTCTGCGCCCTCTGGTAATGTAACATAGAATTTTTTGAAATCTGGTCTTGAACCTAGTTTCCCTTTAAATCTTTTCACTTTACCTTTTTGTCTTAAAGAGTTCACTTTTGAAGGTGTAACACCAAAGTATTCTCTAAAAACTTCTTTTAAACCGTTCTTAGTCATTCTAGGACTAGTTTGAACAACGATTACACCATGTTCTTGTAATTCAATTGTTTTTTCTGTATATAATATTGCTTTAATATCTGTAATATCAGCCATCTTACGCCTCTTTTGTTAATGCTTCAAGCACTGATTTTTCAATTAGTACTGAGTGATATGCAGAAATTAAGTAAGCGTTAACTTCTTGTTTTTCTATCATATAACAATTTTTAATGTTTCTAAACGCTAAATAAGTGTTTTCATCAATTGAATCAACAACGATTAATACATCTCTTTGGTTTAGTTTAGACATTACTGCAACAGCATCTTTAGTTTTACCAGACTCAACTTTGATTGAATCAACAGTATATAAAGAACCATTCTCACCTTGTGCATTTAATGCAAAACTTAAAGCTAATACTTTTTGTTTTTTATTAATTTTTTGAACATAGTTTCTTTTTTGAGGTCCAAATGCTTGTCCCCCTCCAACGAATAAAGGTGATCTTAAAGATCCCCATCTAGCTCCACCAGAACCTTTTTGTGCCTTAGGTTTTCTACCACCACCACGAACTTCTGATCTACCTTTAGCTCTAGCAGTATTAGCTCTTAAAGAAGCTAAGTAAGACTTAACATAAAGATATAAGTTATGAGAGTTAATCTCTGCATATTTAGCTGGTAATACAACATCACCTGCGTTTTCAAATTTTTCGTTTAAAATTAATGCTTTACTCATTTAGCAACCTTTATTTTACCTAATCCACCATTTGGTCCAGAAATTGAACCTTTAACAACTAAGATACCAGTTTCAGCGTCAAAAGATACAACATCATTTCTAACTGATACGATACAATGACCGTAATGTCCTGGCATTTTCTTACCTCTCATAACTCTACCTGGCCACTCAGCATTACCAATAGAACCAGTTCTTCGACCCATTCTATGACCATGTGAAGCTCTACCACCAGCAAAGTTCCATCTTTTAACAACACCAGCAAAACCTCTACCTTTTGATGTAAAAGTAGATTTTAATAACTTAGCAGTAGTTAAAGGAGTTAAATCTAAATCACCAGCTTCACCATTTGCTACTTCAATAGTTGCAAATCTGTTAAACTCTTTAGATAGACTAAATTTCTTTTGTTGACCTTCAATACACTTATTGAATTTTTTACCGTTAGCATAAGCTACGATAGCATCACCGTTTTCTAATACGTCACACACTTTAGTATCAAGAACTTTTAAAAGTGTAACAGGAATAGCAGGAACTGAAACAGTTCTACTCATACCGATTTTCTGTACAATAAATTCCATATTTTACCTTTCTATTCTTTACCCATAGATCTAACTTCTACATCTACTTCAGGAGCTAAATCTAATTTCATTAATGAATCAACAGTGTCAGGAGTAGCAGAAACGATATCAATCATTCTTGAATGAATTCTGATTTCGAATTGTTCTCTAGAACTTTTATTCACGTGAGGACCTTTGATAACTGTATAACGTCTGATTTTTGTTGGTAAAGGTATAGGACCTCTCAACTCAGCACCAGTTCTCTTAACGGCTTCAACTATAGAAGCAACACTTCTGTCTAAAACTCTATGATCATAAGCTTTAAGCTTTAATCTAATTTTTTCCATTTTTTTCCTTTAAAGAACTCATTAGGTCTATGTAACTAAACACACCCTAACCACATTTTATGGACGTGAATTATAGACAAAAAAGAATAGGATGTCAAGGGTTATAGGGGTTTAGCTTCAAATTAGTGCACATTTACTTCCTTTTAAAAAGGATAGTATTAGAAATAATAAAGTTTTTAGTTGTTATCGCTATAAATAAGTCCTAAAATAGCTTATTTTGGACTTATCATCCTTATTAAAAGGAATAAATAATCATTTTAGTCTATTTTAAAATAGAATTATGATATTTAAATATGAATATTTATCCCACTTTATATTATAAAACCTTTAAAAATTAAACTTTTATCTAAAATTCATATATTTAATTTATAAGTGTGTTATATCTTCTTATTTTAATCATTTTTTTAATATATAACCATATTATTAATACAAAATAATTTAAGGATTAAGAATTATGAATGAA
>JABSON010000081.1 GCA_013215915.1 Campylobacteraceae bacterium
TGAAAAAATATAATTACGCAAAATTTTATACTTTAGCTTACGGTGAAAACTTGTATGCCTTAGAATCTCAAGATTATTTAATCTCATTAAGTAAAGATTTTAAAGAAGAAAAAATTTATGATTTTTCTTTTGATGAAGATTCAAAAGTTATTTCAATAAAAAATACAATATATTTTGACAATAAATATATCATTTTAAAATAAGTAGATTTTTCTACTTATTTTTCTCTTAATATCAACCTTCTATACAATCATAATCATCATGTACATTAAATATACAATAAAAAGCATATAAAATATTCTTCCTACACTATACTTTATACATATAAATAAAGGAGAGTAGAATGGCTGGATTTAAAGAATTAAAAGGACAAGGGCATAGTCCTACATTATTTATGGCATTTTTGTATTTTGATATAAGTTTTATGGTTTGGACAATGTTAGGTCCTTTAAGTACGGAGATAAGCGAATCTCTTGCATTAAATGGACATATAATTACTGCTAGTGAAAAAGCAAGCTTATTATCTCTTCCTATCTTTGCAGGCGCAATACTTAGAATTGTTTTAGGTTTTGCAGTTGATAAAATAGGTGCAAAAAAAACGGCACTCTACTCTCAAACTATTGTTATAATTTCTTTATTACTAGCTTATTTTATAGGAAAAGATATTACTTATAATCAGCTCTTAATAGTAGCCATTGGTCTTGGTTTTGCAGGAGCTTCTTTTGCAGTTGCACTTCCTCAAGCAGGCCAATGGTATCCACCTAAACTACAAGGAGTTGTTTTAGGAATTGCTGGAGCTGGAAATATTGGTGTAGTTATTGATTTTATTTTTGCTCCCAAAATAGCAGAAGTTTACGGATGGCAGAGTGTATTTGCAGTAGCTGCATTTATGGCAATTATTGTATTTATCTCTTATTTATTTTTAGTAAAAGATGCTCCAGATTCTATTTATAAAAAACATCCTAAAAAATTAAAAGATTACGGAAAATTATTACAAGATAAAGACAGCTGGTGGTTTTGTTTATTTTATGCTGTTTCATTTGGCGGATTTGTAGGTTTTGCAGCTTACATGAAAGTCTATTTAATAAATACATACAGTATTGATATGAATTCTTTTGGTATCGAAGTTTTAGATGAATCTAATGTAAAAGTTATTGCTGGATATTTTGCTGCATTATGTATCTTTGCCGGTGCAATATTAAGACCAATAGGAGGTAATATTGCGGATAAAATTGGTGGTATAAAATCTTTATATTTTTTCTATGGAATAGTTTCAATTTTAACTCTTATATCCGCAACAGTAAAACTTCCTTTTTTTATTTCAATTTTCATTTTATTTTTAATTATGGCAAACTTAGGAATGGCAAATGGAGCAGTTTTTCAACTAGTGGCACAAAGATTTGCAAAAGACATTGGAATAATGACTGGTATTATTGGTTGTGCAGGAGGGTTAGGAGGAACAGTACTAATTAAAACTTTAGGCTGGTCGAAAGGGCTTTTTGATAATTATACAGTTGGCTTTTTAATTTTTACAGTAGTTATAATAATTGCAATTACGGGTATCTCTTTAGTTAAAACAAGATGGAGAACTACTTGGGGAGTCTATGCTGGTGGAAGAATATAGTTTTAGAAAGGATTAGGATGAAAAATAATAATATTAAAATATCAGCTTTTTCTCTTGCAAAAAGAAAAGAATTAAAAGGCGAAGATTTTTATGATTTTAAAATTTTTGAAGATTATTCAATTTCTATTTTATGTGATGGCGTAAGTTCTGCAAATGAAGGTGCTTATGCTGCAAAAAAAGTAAGCGAACATTTAATAACAAATTTTAATAATAGGCCAGATAATTGGTCTATTGAAAAAAGTATATATACTTTTATAGAATCTATAAATTCTATTTTATATAATAAATCTATACAAGAATATGAACGTCCAGAATATTTAACAACATTAGCATTAGTTATAATTAAAAATAATAGACTATATGCTACAAATATAGGCGATACAAGAATTTATTTATTAAGAGAAAATAAACTTCAACAATTGTCACTTGATCATAATATCAATAAGAATGAACATGTTTTAAGCCAAGCAATAGGAATGAAAGAAAATGTAGATATATTTTATTTTGAAAATAATTTAGAAAATAATGACAAAATTCTTCTCTGCACGGATGGTTTATATACTCTAATAAATGATGATTTAATAAAAGAATATATAAATGGTGGTGCTTATTCCCTAGTTAAAAAAGCATCATATGATTTTAATGAAGATTTATATGATGATTGTTCGGCTATTGTTATTAATATTTTGAAAAAAGATGAAATAAGTATATTAAAAGAAAAAAAACTAGATATTCCAATTAAGATTAAGTCCTCTGATGTAATTGATGGATACAAATTAAAAAAATCTTTAGTTCAAAATAATAGAACATGGTTATGTGAAAAAAATTCTATTAATTATATTATAAAATTTCCTCTTCTTGAAGCTTCTGACAATGAGTATATTTTAGATTTATTTATAAAAGAGCTTTTTTATGCAAAAAGATTAAAATCTGACTTTTTTCCAGAAATCATTATTCCTATAAATAGATCTTCAGTATATTATATAATGGTACCAATAGAAGGAATAACATTAAAAGAATACTTAATTAATGATTCTTTATCTATTGATGATTCAATCACTTTATGTCATACTCTTCTTCTTATGAGCCAATATTTATTAACTTTTGATTTAGTTCATGGTGATATAAAAGCAGATAATATAATGATATATTCAAAAAATGGTAAAAATATATTTAAAATTATTGATTTTGGTTCGATTTGCGAAATTTATTCAATCAGTAATAAATCTGGTACTGCTTCTTATTTAGCACCTGAAAGATTTCAAGAATCATGTATAAACGAAAAAAGTGAAATATTTTCAATTGGAATTACTATTTATGAATCTTTAACAAATAGATATCCATATGGAGAAATTGAGGCTTTTCAAAATCCAATTTTTAAAGATGCAAAAGGCCCAAAAATATATAACAATAAGATTCCTAATTGGTTAAATTCTCTTATTCTAAGAGCAATTACACATGATACAGAAAAAAGATATTCTAATTATTCTTATATGTTATATGAACTAAATAATCCTTTAAAAGTTAAATCATTTTTTAATAAAAATACTCCTTTACTTAAAAAAAATCCTCTTCTATTTTATAAATATTCTTTTTATATTTTATTAATTATAAATTCTATAATATTACTTAATATACTTTAATATGTATATATAATATACATATTTCACCCTCTTTTATTTTAATACTATGATAAAATTTAATAATAAAGGAGATTATTATGTCTTTAAATACATCTACTCCACTGGAAAGTTTTTTATCTTATAAAGCTGATACAAAAGGCCAATGTGGAAATTATTCAATTGATATTCAAAAACCAAAAGAAGGTGAACAATATCGATTTCACTTTGATGCAAATGCATGTATTGGGTGTCATTGCTGTGAAGTTGCTTGTAATGAACAAAATGCAAATGAATCTGACGTAAAATGGAGAAGAGTAGGGGAAAGTACAAGTGGAACATTTCCCGATGTAGCACATCATTTTAATTCTATGTCTTGTAATCACTGTATTGATCCTGAGTGTTTAAAAGGTTGCCCTACTTCATCATATATAAAATTTGATAATGGAATTGTTTTTCATGAAGATGAAACTTGTATTGGCTGTCAATACTGTACATGGAACTGTCCATATGAAGTGCCTGTATTTAATAAGGATAGAGGAATAGTAACAAAATGTGATATGTGCCATGATAAACTTGAAATTGGACAAACTCCAGCTTGTGTTCAATCTTGCCCCTCTAATGCTATCCAAATTGAAATAGTAAATATAAAAACATGGCAAGAAAAAGACATGTATAAAGATGGTGTAGCACCTCATCTTTGTGATGTTAATATTACTAAACCAACAACTAGATATACACTAAAAGAAAATAAAGGAAATATTAAAACCGCTGATGATCATATTATTAAAGCTAATCATTCTGAATGGCCTTTAGTATTTATGACAATATTAAGTCAAATATCTTTAGGATCTTTTTTAACTCTTACGATTATAGATTTATTTAATTTTTATTCTTTTGAACTTTCTTTAAACAATATTTATATGATATTAGCTGCTTTTTTGCCTGCTGCGATTGGTCTTCCTCTTTCAGCATTACACTTAGGTCGCCCAATATTAGCCTTTACTGCAATAAAAAATATCAAAACTTCTTGGTTAAGCAGAGAAGCTTTAGCTTTAGGTATTTATACTTTAGGCATGAGTATATTAATAATTGTATACTTTTTAGAATTAAATAAAAATATAAAATTATTAAGTGAAATAATAATACTTTTAATTGGGATTTATGGAATTTATGCCCAGTCTATGATTTATCGAATCAAAGCTAGACCATCTTGGAATAAAAAAGAAACTAATCAAATTTTCTTTTCAGTAGGATATATTGGTATTTTTTTATCAGCTTTAGTATTAATCTTATCAGAAGAATATACAATCGCAATAATGATTATTCCTTTTGCAACTATTTTAGCTTTTTGTCAATTTATTCTTTCTCTAAAACAAGATTTATTTTACAGATATTTAGATAAAAATGATAAAAACTTTTATCAATTAAATAAAACAAAAATATTATATGAAAATAAGTTTAATAAAGAAAATAAATTAAGAAAAATTATATTATTAATATCTACTTTATTGTTTCCAATACTAATAATCTATTTATTAGAAAAACAAGAATACAAACTTTCAATTGTTTTATTAATACTTACACTTGTAATGTCTTTTATCTCAGAAATTATTTCAAGATCTTTATTTTATAAAACCGCAGTTGCACATGGGCTTGAAGGAAACTTTTTTGCAGGGAGTCAAAGATAATGAAATATATATTTAATTACATTAATAACTTTTTAGGATTCGATATTAAAAAAGAAAAGTATTCTTTGATTAATGATGATTTTTTTGGAAAAGTAGCAAAAATTAAAGCTCCTACCTCTTGGGTAAGGTCAACCTGTGGTTATTGTGGAGTGGGTTGTGGTTTATACATTGGAGTAAAGAATAATAAAGCTCTATATACAAAAGGTGATCCATCTCATCCTGTAAATTCAGGAACACTTTGTCCTAAAGGTTTATCTCAACATGAAATTGTAAATAGTACTAATAGATATAAAACTCCAATGCTCAAAAAAAATGGAAACCTAGAAGAATCAACTTGGAATGAGGTATTTAAATTTACAAGTAATAAATTCAAAAAGATTCAAGAAAAATATGGAAATAAAAGCATTGCTTGTATTTCTACTGGACAATTGTTAAGTGAAGAGTTTTATACTTTAGGTAAGTTTATGCAAATAGGATTAAAGTCTAATAATTTTGATGGAAATACCACATTATGTATGTCTTCGTCTGTAATGGGATATAAACAAACTTTTGGTAGTGATGGTCCAATTGGTGCGTATGAAGACTTCTCTTATGCAGATGTAATTATGTTAATTGGTGCTAATATTGCAGATAACCATCCTATATTAAAATTACATATAAATAAAAATGAAAAAATTACAGGAAAAAAACCTACAATAATAGTAATTGATCCAAGATTCTCAAAAACTGCAAATATGGCTGATATATTTGTTCCTTTGAATCCAAGAAGTGATTTAGCTTTAATAAATACTTTATGTTACATAATAATAAAAGAAGACTTGATTGACAAAGCTTTTATTAAAAAAAGAACCTCTTTTTATGAAGAATTCAAAAATCATATTTTATGTAATTATAAACCAGAAGACGTATCTTTAATAACAGGAATAAAAGTAAAAGAATTATATACGATAGCTAGAGTTTATGCTAAAGCAAATAAATCTATGAGTGCTTGGACTATGGGAGTTAATCATAGCTCAATTGGAACAGATACTGTTAGTGCTATTTGTAATTTAGCGATTATTACGGGAAATATTGGGAAAAGAGGCGCTACGGCATTATCAATAACTGGACAATGTAATGCTATGGGAACAAGAGAAAGTGGTTTTACATCCTCAATACCAGGATATAGAAATTTTTCTTCTTTAAAAGATAGATCTGATTATGCCAAAATTATAAATGTTCCAATAGAAGATATTCCAAGTTCAAGAGGTTATTCTTATCCCCAAATTATTGAGGCAATTGAAAGAGGTGAAATAAAAGCTTTATATATAGTTGCAACTAATCCTTTATTATCTTATCCAGATCAAAATAAACTAAGGTCTGCTTTAAATAAACTAGAACTTTTAGTAGTTCAAGATGCTTTTAAAAGTGAAACATCTTTAATAGCTGATGTTGTTTTTGCAGCTTCTACTTGGGCTGAAAAAGAAGGAACATATACAAATAGTGAAAGACGTTGTAATTATGTCAAAAAAGCTTTAGAACCATTAGGAAGTACAAAAAGTGATTTTGATATATTTATAGAATTCTCAAAATATTTTGAAGGATTAAATAAAAAACTATTTCCAAAATGGAATAAACCACTTAATGCTTTTAATGAATGGAAAAAAGTAAGCAAAGATAGACTTTGTGATTATTCACATATGACATATGAATTAATTGAAGAATTAGGAGGAATTCAATGGCCTTGTAATGAAAATTTTCCAACAGGAAAAACTAGGCTTTATGATGAGAATATGCCCTGTCATACAGATAACGGGAAAATGAAACTTTTATCTTTAGATTGGATAGATTTACCTGAAAATATTAATAAAGATTTTCCACTTATTCTAAATACGGGAAGAACTGTTGAACAATGGCATACAAGAACAAAAACAAAAACTATATCTATACTTAATAATTTAGCACATGAAGCTTGGATTGAAATAAATCCAAAAGACACTTTGAAACTAAAAGTAAAATCAGGAGATAGATTATCTATTAGTTCAAAAAGAGGAAAAATTCATAACATTATTGTAAAAGAGTCAGAATCAATAAGAGAAGGACAGATATTTGTACCGTTTCATTTTGATGTACAATTAATAAATAGCCTTACTCTTGCAGTATTTGATGAAAAATCTTTTGAACCAAATTATAAACAATGTGCAGTTCAACTACACAGTAAAAAAGTACCTCATGGAATAATATACCAAAAAGAAAAGGAGATTTAGATGAAAGAAAAACTAATTGTTATTGGAAATGGAATGAGTGGGTTAAGAACAATAGAAGATTTATTTGATATTAAAAAGGATAAATATGATATTACTATTTTTGGTGAAGAGCCACATTATAACTATAATCGAATAATGTTATCTTATCTTTTATCTGGTGAAAAAACTTTTGAAGATACAATTATAAATGACAAATCTTGGTATATAGAAAATAATATTACTTTATTTAAAGGTGATAAAATAATTTCTATAAATAAAGATAAAAAAGTTGTTACAAGTCAAAATGGAAAAGAGTTATCTTATGACAAGCTTTTAATTGCAAGTGGTTCAACTTCTTTTATTCCAAAAACAAAAGGAAGTGAGTTACTAAATGTAATAGGGTTTAGAAAAAAAAGCAATAGTGATACTATATTAAAAATCATTTCTAAAGATAAAGCAGCAATAGTTGTAGGTGGAGGATTATTAGGCCTTGAAGCTGCATATGGAATAGCTAAGCATGGAGTAAAAACTATTTTAGTGCATAGAAGCGAATCTATTATGAGTCAACAATTAGATTCTTGTGCAGGAGAGTTATTGCAAAAAAAACTTGAATCTTGTGGAATTGAATTTAAATTAAATACAAAAATTGAAAAAATATCAGGAAACAAAATAGTAGAAAATGTTTCTTTTACAGACGGAACTAGTATAGAAGCTAATATTGTAGTTTTTGCAACTGGTATTATTCCAAATACTTCTTTAGCAAAAAATTCAGGAATAGAAGTAAATAAAGGAATTATTGTTAATGATTTTTTACAAACATCTAATAAAGATATTTTCGCTATTGGAGAATGTGCTGAACACAAAGGAAATACTTATGGTTTAGTGGCACCTCTTTATGAACAAGCTAAGTTTTGTGCACAAAAACTAGCAGGTATTGAGAATTCTGGTTATAAAGGTTCAATACTATCAACAAGACTTAAAATATCTGGCATTGATCTTTTTTCAGCTGGCAATTATTTGGGTAATAATAACTGTGAAGAATTAATTTTACTTGATAAACAAATGGGGATTTATAAAAAACTAGTTATTTATAAGGATAAAATTATTGGTATTGTTTTATATGGAGAAACTTCTGATGCTTCTTGGTATTTGAAATTATTCAAAGAAGAAACAGATATAAGTGATTTAAGATCAAAAATATTATTTGGGAAATTAGATTTAGATAATAATACACAGACAGGAAATAATATAGATTTAATATCTGACAGTGAAGAAATATGTGGATGTAATGGAATAAATAAAGGTGTTATTGTATCCGCAATAAAAGAAAAAGGTTTAAAAACATTAAATGAAGTAAAAAATTGTACTAAAGCTGGAGCTTCATGCGGTTCTTGTCTAGATTTAGTACAACAAATATTGCAAAATACTTTAGGAGATAATTATCAAAGTGATATTAGTGAAGGAATATGTCCTTGTTGTGAAGTATCTCATAAAAAAATAAAAGAATGCATTAAAAACAATGATTTTACCAATGTTTATGATGTTTTTGAAAAACTATCTTGGTCGAATAAAGATGGGTGTATAAAATGTAGACCTGCAATTAACTATTATTTACTAGTAAAATATAATGATGATAAATATAAAAATGATAAAAGATCACTTTTAATTAATGACAGAGTATTTGCCAATATTCAAAAAGATGGTACATATTCAGTAGTACCTAGAATTTGGGGAGGAGTAACATCTCCTAGAGAACTTAAAGCAATGGCAGATATAGCTGTTAAATATAATGTTCCTACTGTTAAATTCACAGGAGGTCAAAGACTTGATATGTTAGGGGTAAAAAAAGAACAACTATCACCTATGTGGAAAGATCTTAATGACGCAGGTTTTGTTTCAGGACAGGCTTATGCAAAAGGATTAAGAACAGTAAAAACATGTGTTGGAAATGTTTGGTGTAGATTTGGTACTCAAGATGCAATGCAAACAGGAATAGATATTGAGAAATTTACCTGGGGATCATGGACTCCACATAAATTTAAAGTTGGCGTTTCAGGGTGCCCAAGAAACTGTGCAGAAGCTACAATCAAAGATATTGGAGTAATTGCAGTTGATTCAGGATGGGAAATACATATTGCGGGTAATGGAGGAATAAAAGTAAGAGTTACTGACTTTTTATGTAAAGTTAAAAATAATGAAGAATTATATTTATATATAAAAGCAATTATGCAATTTTATAGAGAAGATGCATATTATTTAGAAAGAACAGCACATTGGATTGAGAGAGTTGGATTAGAATATATTAAAAATATTTTGTTAAATACAAAAGGAAATGTAATATTTTATGCAAAAAGATTTGAAGAATCCCAAAAGCATGCACAAATAGATCCATGGAAAGAATCTAGAAAAAATGGTTTTACTAAAGAATTTTCACCTATTGTATTAGATATAAAAGATTCACCATCTTTTGAAGCATTATAAAAGGATAAATATGAAAACTTGGATAAAAATAATAAATCAAGAAGAAATACCTATTATGGGATCAAGAGTTTTAGAATACAAAAATCAAGAAATTGCTATATTTAAAAATAGAGAAAATAAAATATTTGCTATTAATAATATATGTCCTCATAAAAGCGGAAAATTAAGTGAAGGTTTAGTTCATGAAAATTTCATAACTTGTCCTTTACACAGTTGGGATATAAACCTAAGTACAGGACAAGTATTAAATGAAGATGTTACATGCTCAAATATTTATGAAATAAAATTAGAAAATAATATAATATATATTAAGCTTTAAGATTTTTATTTAATATATTTTCGATTAGTACAGTTGCATAAGAAGCTTTAGGAAGTGTAAATCTTAATTTACACTTTTTAGTTTCTTTGTTGTATTTAACTGATATATTTTTAGGATATACTAAAGCTAGACGTCTTAATCCTTTTTCCTGGATATAAGTATCATCAAACTGTTCTTCAATCTCTCTTGCTTCGCATTTAGCTCTAAATACATCACGTCCTGATAACAAACCAGTAGGTGCAATTTTTTGTGCTTCAAAATCTTTTTGAATATTATCATTAATTTTAGAAGGTGTAAATAGCTTTTTCTCACTATGTTGCATTAAAACATCACCATTTAATAATTTAAATGTTTTATCAGACATTTCTATTCTTTTTGCTAACCATTTATTAAAGAAATCACTTTGATAAGCAGAAATTAACATTTTTTCTAATTTTCTATCTCTGATTTTTAAATCACCATAGATAATTTGATTAGCTTTTTCAAGATTTTTTTCAACATCTCTACCAAATCGTTGATATCCAAAAAAGTTAGGCATACCTACTTTTGCAATTTCTTTAATTCTTTTTTCAATAAGACCAACATCTTCAATTTTTACTTCATGTAAATTTATTTCAAAAGTATTACCTATTAAATCACCAATATTTAGTTTTGTTGAATGTAAAAAGGTATCTTTAATTTCAATTTTTGAATGTTTAAATTTTTTTATATCTTTTGCATATTTTCTAGGAATAGAAATGTACTGAGTTGTAGTTGCATTTTTATCTTTTAATCCTGCATAACCAATTTCGTTTTCATAAATTTGAAGGCCATCTGCTAATTTTTCAATTAAATCCCATGTACCTAATCTAATCTTTTTAATTTTTAGAATAATAAAGTTACCTTTATTTGTAAATTTTATTGGTTCTTCTGTAACAATAAAATCATCTACATTTTGGTAAAACTTAAAATCTAAGTTTTTATAATCTTGTAAGAATACTCTTTTCATTTTAATCTTTTTGTATGAATTTATTCTAATTATAGCTAAAAATCTTATTGTAAGTTAAAAGAAAAGTTAAAATTATGAGAAATAATTTGAATTAGAAAAAGACGCTGTGGCATAGCGTCTATTCTTGTACGGTTTTAAAAAAAAAGGAGAACAACAAGTTCTTTTACTTGCATAGATAAATTATAATATGTAAAGATTAACAAAATAATAACATATTGTTAATCAACAAAGACAAACAATAAAATAATTTAAAATTTAATTTAATTATTAATATGCTAAACTTGTAATTACTAAAAGGAGAAAATATGAAAGTTATTCTTTTAATTCTAATATTTACAAATTACTTATTTTCAAATTACTCTTTATATT
>JABSON010000082.1 GCA_013215915.1 Campylobacteraceae bacterium
AAAAGATATAACTGCTCCAACATTAATAAATAATTCTATTTCTTCAAACTTAAATAATGTTGACTTATCAAATAAGATAGTTTTAGATTTTTCTGAAAAAATGGATGATAATAGTATTAACTCAAGTAGTATTATTTTAAGAAATGACTTAACTCAAGACTTACATACTTTGAAAATAAATCATACAAATAAACAAGTGATTATTAGTCCTAAATTATTACTTGAATCAAATACTTCTTATTCTCTAGTTTTAAATTCAAAACTTAAAGATCAAAGTAATAATTCTTTTGAAGAAAAAACTATTTCTTTTAAAACAAATAGTAAGATAGTATTTAATTCATATGAATATAATATTATTAAATCTAAAATCACTGGTAAAGAGTGGTTAGATAGAAATATAGGGGCTCAAAAAGTTTGTGAGAACAAAGCAGATGAGAATTGTTATGGTGATTATTTCCAATGGGGAAGAAAAGCTAATGGACATGAGAAAAAAGACTCAGAGGTAATTGATACATCATTAAATCCTTTAGAAAAAGATGTTCTAAAAAATGGTAAGTTTGCAACATGGAGTGATGATTGGAGAATTAATCCAAACTCAGATTTATGGAATGGTGTAAATGCTGCTAATAATATTTGTCCTATTGGATTTAAAGTTCCAAGTATTGATGAACTATTAATGGAAACAAAAAATGTAAATGAATTACAATTTCCTGATGAAAAAATCTCAGGTCAATATGAAAACATAGATAACTTTTTAAAACTTCCAAATAATGGTTTTAGAAAAAATAGAACAAGAGATGGAATTATTGAAATTAGAGCTTATTCAGGTAGCATATGGTCAAGTTCAACTAATGATGTTGGAATGTCATATTACTTAGACTATTATCCAGGTGGAATAAATTCAAGTTTATCATGGAGATCAATGGGTAAAGCTGTTAGATGTATTAAAGATTATGAAGATACAGTGATCAATGAAGTTGTTTCAACTACACCCTCTAATAATCAAAAGAATGTTGATGTTAATACAGAATTTAGAGTACAGTTCTTAAAAGCTGTAGTATCTGGTATTTCAAGAGAAAATATTCTTTTATATATAGAAGGTAAACAATTAAGCTTAAATATTATGAGAAATATTTCAAACCATACTTTTATAATTGCACCTAATCATTATCAAGTTAAGAATTATAACTTAGAATATAATAGTAAATATAAGTTTATTATTAAAAAAGATATAAAAGATGCATCTGGTAAAACTATGCTAGAAGATGAAGTTATTACGTTTACAACTCAAAAAAGTCCTGAATATAGAGCTGTTGAGATTTCTTCTTATCCTAGAAATAAAACTATAAATTTTGCAAGAAATGAAAATATTAGATTAGACTTTTCAAAAGAGTTAGATCAAAATACTATTGATTCTAATATCTTCTTAAAATTAAATGATACTGTTATCCCTGCTATATTTATATATGCAAATAAAACATTAACAATTAATCCTACAAATACTTTAGAATCAAATGTTACATATGAAATTGAAGTATTAGAAAATTTAAAAGACACAAAAACTGTTCTTTTAGGAAATAAATTAACATTTGCATTTACAACATCTACTGAAGTATTAACAGAAGACAAAAATGGAAATGTATATAAAGATGTTACTTCAACTAGAACGAAAAAAACTTGGTTAGATAGAAATCTTGGTGCACTTAAAGTTTGTACTTCATTATCTGACTCAAAATGCTTTGGGGAATATTTTTCTTTTTCTAAAACAAAAGAAGCTGATATTTGTCCTAATGGATATAAAGTTCCATCTATATCTGAATTAAGAAATGAAATGGAAGGTTATACTATGACTAACTTATTTGACAATTTTTTAAAACTCCCAGTTAATGGAAAAAAACACTCAAATGGTGCATTAGATTCAAGTTCATCTTTATATATCTGGTCAAACCAAGAAGAAAATATTAATAATTCTTATGCCTTAAAAGTACTTACATATACTGCTTCATATGATAGTGAAGATAAAAATAATGCTTTAGCAATTAGATGTATAAAAGAAGGAAATTAAAATGAAAAGAATTTCAAATATTAAAAAGATTTCTTTAAGTACTGTATTAATTACTATGCTTGCAGGTTGTGGTTCTGGAGGAGATGGAAGTAAGAATTCATCTTCAGTAGATAATAATAACTCAGAACAAACAAATACATCTTCAAGATCTATATCATATGATTCGTGTGTTGACTTAAATTTAAATGTAAAATGTGAAAATTCAGAAAGAGGATTAAATCCTTTTGCTTATCCTGAAATTGCTGTTACAAATCAAGAAAATGATGGTAAATATTTATTAGGACCAGCTGGGACTGCTAAAGTTTCGGCTTGGACTACTTTAGTTTATAATGAAATGAAATATAATCCTTTAGTTCAAAACAATCAATCAATAGCAGAATCTTATTTAAAAAATAAGTTCTCAAATAATAATAGAACCATTTCTTCTTCTGTTTTAACTTCAGAAGAAAATGAATTATTAGAAAATTCTATTCAAACTGCAATTGAACAAAATCCTTTAGTAAACAAGAATTCTATTATTGCTGCTGTTTGCGAAAAATTTATATCTTCTAAATCATTTGTTAGTATTAATTTAAATGATGTAAAAAAACAAACTAGAGTATTGCATACTATCTCATTTGAAAAAATATATGAGAATAATTGGCAAAACCAAACTAAAGCAGATTTAGTAGGTGAAGTTAGAGATAGTCTTGATGCTGAACTTATATCTATTCAAGGAGGAGAACGGATTTCTTCAATTTCTGGTTCTTCTAATCATTTATTAGCATCAAGTCAATATCATAATGCTTTAACAGTTATTAATTTAAATGAAAATTCTGATAAAAGATTAAAATATAAAAAATTTGCGGCATTTAGAACAAACTATAGTATTGGTAAAGGTGGAATAAAAACTCCAATATCATCTGATGGAAGTACAGGATTTGCGACAGGTACAGCAGAACCAACGCCAAGTCCAATTGCGGTAAGTGGGGGAAGTGGATCAAGAAGTTTATCAAAATCTGTAAATTTAAGTCTTAATTCTCTAAATGAAACTAGTGAAGCTTCATATATGGCAAATGAGGATTATAAAAACACTAAAGGTTTATGGGAACATCTAATTGAAGATTCACAAATAACAAAAGATGGTAAAACTGTGTATACATTAATTAAACCAAAAGGAAATGCTAGTGAATATTCAGATTCTGAATCATTTGGATTCTTTAAAGTTATAGTAGGTCCTTATGGAGTATATGAATATAATAATCCTACAACAAAAAGAATTCCATCTGCAGATATTAAAGAATTCCAATTATCTCATTCAAATGAAAAGATTGTTGTTTATGGCACTTTTATTAATGAATTAAAAGAAGAAAAAAATGTATTAAGAACATATAGTAAAGATCTAGTTTTTCAAAAAGCTCTTGAAATTAATCTACTTAAAAATTTCGTAATTACTCATAATGATAAAAATATTATTGCTAATACTAATGGTGATTATTTAAGCTCTGCAAAATTAATTAAAATTGATTTAGAAACATTAGTTAAAAAAGAAGAAGTCGAACTTCCATTTAATGCCGACGATATTTTTACTTATGCTCAAGGAACAATGGCAATAGTTACTAATATTGCTTCTAATAAAATTTTATTAGTTAATTTAGAATCTATGAAAATTGAACAAGAAAAAACATTAGATATTGATGTGAATTTATTCTCAATTAGTACAAAAGGTTCATACTTAGCAGTTTCGAGTAAAGATACAATAAATTTATATAATTTATTGACTCCCGAAATTACTTTTCAAGCTTCTTTAAAAGTTGATACTATAAGTACTAAAAAAGATACAAGCAACACTAATAATATTAACAAACTAGCTTTTGTAGGTGATTCAATGCTTGCTTATGCACAAAAAGAAAAACAAAATGCTATTACAGTATATAAAATTATAAAATCTAAAGAAGTTATGTCTGTTGATAATAAATTAAAAATGGCTTTAGATACTTTAAATAAATATTCAATTAATAATTCTTATGATTTATCACAAGTATCATCAAAGTTAAATTTAATTCCTTCATATAAAGATGTTAACTTTACATGGGAAACAAGTGAGTTAAGTACAAATATAAATTTATCAAATGGTGAAATTACAAGAGATATAAATACAGATCTAAGTGGAAAATTAATAGTTAAAGCAAGTATTAAATTTAGAAATGAAATTTCTTTTCAAGAAAAAGTATTTGAACTTACAATTTTAAAAGACTCAGCTAAGTTCTTAAGAAGTTCAAAAACTCTAACTTCAACACAAGAATCTAAATTAAATGGTTTTACTTCACAAGTTATATCAAATTCTGATTCTTCAACAGTAATTACTTTTACTAAATCTGATAGTTTTTTTAAAGGTTATAATTTATTTAAATTAAATAATGATAAATTATTAGAAACACAAGGTAATGAAAATAGACCGAGTGCTTTATTAAGAGATGATTTATTAAATATGACTTTTAAAAGTGATAATAAATTAATTATTGTTACTGTTAATAAATCTTATCCTAGTTTTTCATCTATTTATTTACAAGATGTTAATTATAACAATACTTTAGAAGAAGGTTTTAATTCAAAACAATTATCTGGAGCTTATATTGGTAATGCTGGAACTCCTTTATCCGCTGCATTCTCAGGTGATAATAATAAAGTTTTAATTACAAGACAACATTTTGATTTTAAAGATTCTGACTTTTATACTGATGTTTATGCTATTTCTGGATCTAAGATTAAAAAAGAAAAAAGTGTTAAATTAAAAAGTAATGTTTTATACAATACTAAGGTATCACCAGCTGTAAATACAGATGGAAGTATTTTTTATCAGATTGATAAAAACAATATTTATAAATACTCAAACAAGGAAGTTTCATCAATTAGATTAGATAATATTACTGGTGTTTATTATTTTAATAATAGAGTTTATACTACAAATTCAAATGGTTTAATTATATCTTTTAATGAAAACTTAGATATTAATTCAAGAGAAGAAATATCTATTTCATCTATTAAAAATATTTCTAAATTAGAATATAGAAAAGTGAACTCACTTAATTTATTATATGCATTTGCAGATGGTGAAAAAGCTGGTGTTTATGTAATTGAAGTAGGTTCATCAAACCAAATGAAAAGTGACTCTTATTCTTTACTTAATAATACAAAAGGTGGAACAGTATCAGGTAATGGAAGTCATATTTTTACTTATGATAACAAATCTTATATGAATTCACAAGCTCCAAGTTCAAGTTTATATTATATAAAAAGATAAATAAAGCCTCGTTAAGAGGCTTTATTCTAAAACTAATCCAAGACTTAAAGACTTATTAAACTCATCAAATCTTTCTTTTGTAGCTTCTAAATACAAACATACAGAAGAATCAAAAACTTTATTTTTTATATTAATATTTAAATTCTTACATAAATATTCAATTTTTTGTAAATCACTATAAGGTATTATTAACTTCTTTTCATCAAGATCTTCATATTCTAATAACAAAGCCTCATTTATAACTAAATTTACAGCATCACTATAAGCACGAACTAATCCACCAGTTCCTAATTTCACTCCACCAAAATATCTTATTATAATAACAGCCGTATTAATCAACCCCTGCCCTGCTATTACATTTAAAGATGGTTTCCCCGATGTTCCTCTTGGTTCTCCATCATCACTTGAATTTTCAACAATTTGATTAATATCATTTAAATATCTATAAGCATATACAAAATGTCTAGCTTTTGTATGTTTAGCTTTTAATGTATTCATACATTCATTAAACTTATCATAAGGTATTAAATAAGCTATAAATTTTGATTTTTTTTCTTCATAAGTATTATTATATTCTGTATTAACATATTTCATAATGAAATTCTAACGAAAAAAGCATTTTTTACCCCTGAGTTAAAGTATTTTTCTATATAATACTTTTATGAGATTAGATATATATTTAAATAAAAACTTTGATATACAAAGTAGAAATAAAGCTGATGAGTTAATCAAAGCTAATAAAATAAAAGTAAATGGAAAGATTATTTCAAAATCTTCATTTAAAGTTGATGAAAATTCAAAAATAGAGATTTTAGAAGATGATTTTTATGTAAGTAGATCTGCTTATAAATTAAAACATTTTTTAGATGAAATTAACATAAATTTAGAAAACAAAACCGCACTTGATATTGGTTCTAGTACTGGTGGTTTTACACAAATTCTTCTTGAATATAAAGTAAAACATGTTACTTGTGTAGATGTAGGTTCAAACCAATTACATGAGAAAGTTAAAAAAAATGAAAATATAAGCTTTTTCGAAAATACTGATATTAGATCTTTTCAAAATGAAATTCCTTTTGAAGTAGTTGCTTGTGATGTATCTTTTATATCTGTCTTAAATATTATTGAAGATATTAATAGATTAGCATCAAAGCATATAATTATTTTATATAAACCTCAATATGAAGTTGGATCAAATATTAAAAGAAATACCAAGGGTGTTTTAAAAGATTTAAAAGAAGTAGAAATTGTTAGAAAAAAGTTTCTTGATATTTGTACATCATTAAATTGGAAATTACTTTATAATAATTTCTCAAAAGTTTCTGGAAAAGAAGGAAACCAAGAAGAATTATTTTATTTTACAAAAAAATAGGAATATAAATGCATAATAAAGACTCTATAACTTCAATAGCCATTGGTGGATTTGATGGAATGCACACAGCACATCAAGCACTGTTTTCAAACCTTAGTACAAATGGAGCTATTTTAGTAATAGATGCAGGATATGCAAATTTAACACCCAATCGCGATAGAGAAGATTATACTTCTTACCCTATTTTTTATTTTAAATTAGAAAAAATAAAATCTTTATCAGGAAAAGATTTTATTGATCTATTAAAAAAAGAATTTCCTAGTTTACGAAAAATTGTTGTAGGTTTTGATTTTCACTTTGGAATAAATAGATCTTGTAGTATTAAAGAATTAAGAAATTTATTTTCAGGTGAAGTTATAATTTTAAATGAAGTAAGCGTAAATGATATAAAAATACATACTAGATATATAAGAGAATATATTAAAAATGGTGATATCAAAACTGCAAATATACTTTTAGGAAAGTCATATAAAATAAAAGGTTATCAGATAAAAGGGCAAGGACTAGGATCTAAAGAATTTGTACCTACAATTAATTTAGAAATATCTGATTATTTATTACCAAATGAAGGTGTATATTTTACACAAACTATAATAAATAAAAAAACATATAAATCTGTATCATTTTTAGGTCACAGAGTTAGTACTGATGGAAAATATGCAGTTGAAACACATGTTTTAAATGAAAAAATTAAACTACCTAATAGTCAAATTGAAATTAAGTTTTGCCAAAAATATAGAGATAATGCAAAGTTTGATTCATTCGAAGAATTAAAAAAACAAATAAATTTAGATATACAAGAAGCTATTGACTATTTTTCTTTATAATACAAATAAATTTTAATACCTTTTTAGGTAAAATATTTTATGACAGACAAAGTATTTAAAAAATCAATAAATAAACAATTCGAATTTGATGAAGAAGTTGCATCAGTATTTGATGACATGTTAAATAGATCAGTTCCATATTATAAAGAAATGCAAAGATTAACTATTAATTTTGCACTTAATTTTTTAGAAGAAAATGATAAGGTGTTTGATTTAGGGTGTTCAACAGCATCAACTCTAATTGAACTAAATAAAAGTTGTAAATGTAATTTAGACTTAAATGGTATAGATAACTCGCCTGCTATGCTTAAGAGAGCAGCTAATAAATGTAAAGCATTTGGTGTAGATATTAATTTAATAGAAAAAGATATATTTGATTGCGATATGACAAATGCAAAACTAATTATTTCTAATTATACTTTACAATTCATACGCCCCCTTCAAAGAGAAAAACTTATAAAAAAAATAAATGAATCATTAAATGATAAAGGCATTTTTATTTTCTCAGAAAAAGTTATCTCAAATAATAATATATTAAATAAACAATGCATAGATGAATATTATTCATTTAAAAAAGAACAAGGTTATTCAGAATTTGAAATTTCTCAAAAAAGAGAAGCATTAGAAAATGTATTAATTCCTTATACTGAAGAAGAAAATATAAAGATGATCAAGGACGCAGGTTTCTCTCACTGCGAAACACTGTTTAAATGGGTTAATTTTGCTACATTTATAGCAATTAAATAAAAGGAAAAGAATGTTAGAAGTTGGAAGTATAGCACCAGATTTTTCTGTGCCAAATCAAGATAATATTGAAATTAGTTTTAGAGATATTAAAGGTAAATGGATAGTTTTATATTTTTATCCTAGAGATTTAACTCCTGGTTGTATTACACAAGCTTGTGATTTTACAGCTCAAGAAGAATTATTTGATGATTTAGATGCATTTATTTTAGGAGTATCAGCAGATACGCCTTCAAAACATAGATCATTTATTGAGAAAAAAGATTTATCTATTACTTTATTATCTGATGAAGATAAAGTAATGTGTGAAGCATATGGTGTTTGGCAATTAAAGAAATTTATGGGAAAAGAAAATATGGGTATAGTAAGAACTACTTTTATTATTAATCCTGAAGGTAAAATTGCTGCTATGTGGGAAAAAGTATCTGTTAGAAAAAAAGATAGAAAAACAAAAGAAGAGACACTTCACGTTGATGAAGTAAGAGACACTTTAAAACAATTACAAAATAACTAAAGGTTAAGAATGTTACATAAAAAAATATTATTATCTGCACTAAGTTTACTAACGTCATTATCATTATTTGCAAATATTTCTTTAAATGAAGATAATTTGAAAATATATGAAGTTAAAAATAATACAGCAAAAATTTCTAAAGGTAATTTAGTTATTGGACAAAGTGGAGTTATAAATCATTTTGATAAAAGCAAAAGATCGATAATTTTAGCAAATGCTCAAGTGATTAAATCATTTAATGATTATTCTTTAATCAAATTCTATGCATTTGATGACTTAGAACAAGATGCAATTCCTAAATCAAAAAAAGAAGTATCTAATTCAGATACATTTATTTTGAACTTTTTATACTCATCATCTTTATTAATTACACCAAATCAAGAAAGTTTTGTAAAAGTAAGAAATATGTTTCCTAATCATAATTTCATTCATTCAGATATTTTAGCGTCTTTTTTGAAATTAGAAAAAGAACCTTATCCTGAAAAAGATTTAATGCAAAAATTTACTTTAAGAGAAAATATTGGAACAGTATTTTACGTATTTGATAATAAAGTATATGTAATTGATGCTAAATCATATAAAAAAGTTTTAGTAAGAAACATAAATTATTCACAAACAGCAATACAATTACCCTTTTATACAAGAGTAAAAAATATAGAAAAATCTTCATTTGACTTTTCATCTACTAAATATATCAATGAAAAGGATTCAAAAAAAATACAATATAATAGTTATTATAAATATTTTTTGGGAATCTAAAATGATTAAAGAAGAACATTTACTATATATATCTAATATTGTTGGAAATGAAAATCTAAAATCTGAAAAAGCTCATTTAATAGCTTATTCATATGATGCTACTAGAGCAAGGTTCGAGCCTGATGCTGTAGTTTTTCCAAGACACGAAGAAGATATTTCAAAAATATTAAAATATTGTAATGAACATAAGATTATAATTGTTCCAAGAGGTGCAGGTTCTGGTTGTACAGGAGGATCTTTACCTAGTGAAGGTGGAATAGTATTATGTTTAGAGAGACATATGAATAAATTATTAGAAATTGATATGGAAAATATGCTAGGTATTGTACAACCTGGTTTAATTAATATGGATTTTCAAAAAGCGGTTGAATCTGTGGGTTTATTTTATCCTCCAGATCCAGCAAGTCAAGACTTTTCTACTTTAGGTGGAAATGTTAGCGAAAATGCTGGTGGAATGAGAGCTGCTAAATACGGAATTACAAAAGATTATGTGGTAGCTCTTCGTGCTGTTTTACCTAATGGTGAAATTATTAAAGCTGGAAAAAAAACTATTAAAGATGTTGCGGGATATAATGTTGCTGGAATTTTAATTGCCTCAGAAGGAACATTAGCAGTTATTACTGAAATCACTTTAAAAGTAATTCCAAAACCAAAATTCAAAAAAACTTATACTGGAATTTTTCCAGATGTGAATTCCGCAATGAATGCTGTGTTTAAATCGCTTGCATCAGGTGCTAATCCAGTTGCAATGGAATTTTTAGACTCACTCGTAATTAAAGCTTTAAAACAAAAGTTTTCAATTGATTTACCAGATGATGCAGGTGCTGTATTAGTAGGAGATGTTGATGGTAATTCTGAAAAAGATGTTCAATCTCAATTAGATACATTAGAAACTTCTTTTAAAGAAAATAACGCAAGTCAGTTTATAATTGCTGCAAATGAAGAAGAATCAAATAAGTTATGGTTTGCTAGAAGAAATGCTTCTCCTGCTAATATGATTTATGGTACAAAAAAACTTAATGAAGATATTTCAGTGCCAAGATCAAGACTTCCTGAAGCTTTAGCTGGAATTTATGCTATTGGTGAAAAGTACGGATTTAATGTTCCTTGTTTTGGACATGCAGGTGATGGAAATATTCATGTAAATGTCATGGTTAAAGATAAAAACAATGAAAAAGAAATGGCAGATGGACATCAAGCTATTAAAGAAATATTCGAACTTGTTATTGACTTAGAAGGTACGTTAAGTGGTGAACATGGAATTGGTTTATCAAAAGCTCCTTTTATGGATATAGCTTTTAGTAAGGCTGAGATGGAGCTATTTAGGTCTATTAAAAAAGCATTTGATCCAAATAATATTTTAAATCCTTGTAAAATGGCTTTATAGCATGAAAAAAGAGATTGATAAAAAAACAAAATTTTCAAATACAATGAAATATATAAGAATATTCTTTAATGATGATACATCATACTATGCTGCATCTTTAAGTTTTTTTACAATCTTTTCATTATTACCAATTTTTGCACTAATTATTTATGTATTATCTTTTTTAAGTATAGTTCAAACATATGTAGATCAATTTTTGATTCTTATATTAGACTTACTTAATCCTACTCACTCAAAAGAATTTATAG
>JABSON010000083.1 GCA_013215915.1 Campylobacteraceae bacterium
TATATTATATAAAATAATATATTAAAATGATATTAATTATCATTAAAGATTAGAAGCTTATGTTTTTGTGAATTATTTATAAATAAGGATCAAGTAAAATAAGAATTTTAATTTTAGTAGTGAGCGGATTAAGTAGATTAAGAATATTATCTTTATCTACTCAACTATTATTATTGACAAGTATGACATAAACCATAAATTGTCATTACATGGTTTTTTAGTTCAAAATTATTATTTTTAGCAACTAAAATTTGTTGACTCTCAATTGTCTCATCGGCAAATTCAATAATTTTATGACATTTAGTACATATCATATGATCATGATGTAAAGATAAGTTTAGTTCATATCTTTTTGTACCATCACCAATATCTAAAGAATTAACTATACTCATTTCTTCAAAAAACTTCATTGTTCTGTATACAGTAGCAATTCCAACATCAATATTGTAATCTCTTTTTACATTAAAAACTATATTTTCTGCAGTTAAATGATCTTCACTATAATACAGGTTTTTTAATATATAGTCTTTTTGTATTGAATTTTTAAACCCAAGTTTAGAAACATGTTCTTTAAAGTTTTTTAAAAACGTGTCAAAAGTAATTTCGAACTTTTTCAATTATCTTATCCTTTTAATAGATTTATTTGCATAAGTCTTATTTTAACAGTAATTTATCACAGTTAAACTTAACTAAATATTAATCTTGATAATAATTATCGTTTTAATCTAAAAAGAATTATTATTTTGATATAATTAAAAAAATGAAAAAGGAAATCTATGTTTAGTTTAGCTTTATTTGGCACAGTAGCAAGATCAGCTGTAATTGGTGCAATTATTACAAAAGCAATAGATACATTAGTTATTTCAAAACTAAATAATAAAATGGAAACAAAAAGATGGATTAGAACAACTAAACTTGAATTGTTTTCCAATTTAAGTGAAGACTTACTTTTATTAGATAGTGAGAATATTGATGAAAAAATAAGAAATATAAAACATAACTCAGCAAAGATTGTACTTTTGTTACAAAATAGAAATTTAATTAGAAAAATTGATGATCATATATTAGCTTTACATAATTTATCAAATAAAACATTTATTAATAAAGAGAAGCTAAATAACAAAATAAAATCAGAATCTATGGATTTTATAATGTTATTAAACAAAAACATCCAAAGAATATAAAGTGATAATTATTCTCACTATTAAGTTAAAGTAAAGATTAATTATGTTTTAATTTCGTATATAAATTAAAAAGGCTTAAAATATGAACAAAACAAAATTAATCGCTGCTTCTCTTAGTATCGCTGCTGTACTTGCATTTTCTGGTTGTTACAACAATAATGTAAGCAAAATGGAAAGTAAGGGAACTTTATTAAATTCTTACTCTAACTTAGCAACTATGAATTATTCTGATGCTTTAAAAGATGCAGTTTCTTTAAGATTTGCTATTGATGTATTCTCTGAAATGCCTAATGAAAAAAACTTTGCAAAAGCTAAAACTGCATGGTTAAACTCAAGAGAATCTTATGGTCAAACTGAAATTTTCAGACTTGCTAATGGTCCAATTGATGCAGAAGATGGTTGGGTAGCTGATACTTATGGTTCACTAGAAGGACAATTAAACGCTTGGCCTTTAGATGAAAACATGATTGATTATACTACTGATGCAAACGGTAAAAAAACTTATGGAAATATTATTGATACTAAAGGTAACTTTAACCCAGGTGGTGAAGGTTCTTCAGTTGTTAATGTTAAAAAGATTTCTGTAAAAGCTTTAACTGCATTAAATGAAAATGGTGGAGATGCAAATGTTGCAACTGGATACCACGCTGTTGAGTTTATTTTATGGGGACAAGATCAAGATTACTCTAACTTTATGAAAGATGGAATTACTAATGGAGATATGACTGCAGGTCAAAGACCATTAAGTGACTTTACTTCAGAAAAAAATGCAAAAAGAAGATTAGCTTACTTAAAAGCTGCATCTGAAAAAATTGTTAATGATTTAGAAATGGTATCTTCTGCGTGGACAAAAGATGGTATGTATAAATTAGCTATCCAAAATAAATTAACTGGAGCTGATGCTTCTAAGAATATTTCTAAAGAAGATGCATTAAAACAAATTTTTGCTGGAATGGGTGTATTTATCAAATCTGAACTTGCTAATGAAAGAATTGCTGTTGCAGTTTTAACTCCTTCAGAAGAAGATGAGCATTCTTGTTTCTCTGATAATACACATAGAGATATTGCTACGAATTACCAAGGTTTTAAAAATGTTTTAACTTCAACTTATGAAGGTAAAAATTTTGGTAAAGCTCCAATTGATGCATTAGATGCTGATACTAAAGCTAAAGTAATGGATTTAATGACTTCAATTGAAACAAAAATTGAGTCTATTGATAAAATTGCTAGAACTTCTAGACACTTTGATAGACAAATTATGCCTTCAGATCCTCAATCAAAAGTAATTGTAAAATTAAAAAATGAAATGAGAAAATTAGGTGATTTAATGGTTAACGTTGCACAAGCTAATGGAATTTCATTATCTGTTGACGATGTAACTGATTCAGAAGAAACTAAAATCTAAATGAAGATTTTAGCTTTTAGCTTGAGCCTTGTAGCACTTTGTGCTACAGGGCTTAATGCTTTTAATTCAAAATACTACACTACGCCTTCAAAAAAAGCCTTTATAACACCAACATCACTTTTAAATAACGATGAAATAGATTCATTTATACTTGGAAAAAGTTTTTTTAGAATTCCTTGGGTAGAAGCACCAAGTGCAACAACTGCTAGAGATGGTTTAGGACCATTATTTAATTCAAATACCTGTATTTCCTGTCATCCCAACAATGCTTTAGGTTCTGTATATAATAAAAACAATGTCTCAAGACATATGGTAGTAAGATTATCAATTCCGAATTCAAAAACAAATGACAGCTACAAAAAGATGGGTTTTACTCCAGAAGCAGTTTATGGAGCTCAGTTATCTTTAAATGGAACAAGAACTGTCCCTTTTGAAGGAAAATTAACTATTAGATATACTAATAAATATGAAACATATAAAGATGGTCAAACAGTAATTTTAAGAAAACCTACATATTCATTATATGATTTAAATTATGGTCCATTAGATAAAAATACAATTATTTCTGTAAGAAAAGCCCCTCCTCTTGTTGGTTTAGGCTTACTTGAACTCTTAGACGATGAAGAAATTCTTAAAAATGAAGATGAAAATGATTTAAATAATGATGGAATTTCTGGAAAAGCAAATATAGTTTATTCTATCATTCACGATGATTATAGATTAGGAAGATATACATATAAAGCTAGTGCTCCTACAGTTAAACACCAAAGTGCAGCTGCTTTTCATAATGATATGGGTCTAAGTACAAGTTATTTTCCAAATGACAATTGCACAAAAACTCAAATTAAATGTTTATCAGCTGTTAAACCTAGAGATGCAATTGATGTTCCTGATTACAGATTAGAAGCTGTTGATTTTTACTTAAGACATTTAAAAGTTCCTAAAATGAAAATTACTCAAAAAGAAGGTCAGCAATTATTTACAGATCTTGCCTGTGCTTCTTGTCATACACCTAAATTAAAAACAAAAAATAATTTAGTAATAAGTCCTTATAGTGATTTATTATTACATGATATGGGTGAAGAATTATCAGATGGAAGATCAGAGTTTAAAGCAGACCCACGAGAGTGGAGAACACCTACTTTATGGGGAATTGAGTCTTATTCTAAAGCAATTGGAAAAAGAGTTGATTTTTTACATGATGGTCGTGCTAAAAGTATTGAAGAAGCAATATTGTGGCATAATGGCGAGGCAAAAAATGCGAAAGAAGCATTTAAAAATTTAGATAAAGAAAAAAGAGAAAAATTAATTAACTTTATTAAGGAACTATAATGAAAAAAATTATATTTACAGTGTTTTTATTAATTTCATCAATTTGGGCAAAACCAGCAGATGAAAAAGTTATGCAAGAATTATTAACAAATGTACTTCTTAAGAATACTAATTCATCAATAATTGTGGCTCAGAACTTTTTAAAAGATCTTGAGTCAAAAAAAGAACTTTCAACATTAAAAAAAGATTTTACGAAACTTGTAATATCTTGGAAAAGTGTGCAAGCCTTTTATTTAGCTGGTGATTTTAATGATGATGCTTTAGATACTCCTAGATATATTGATGTATTTCATAATCAAAAAGAGAATTTACAAGAGCATATGATAAGAGTTATTAAATCATCAGATTCTTTAGATATATCTATGTTTAAACATTCATATAAAACAATTACAGCCTTAGAATATGTATTATATGATAAAACTTTTACTCAAAAACACAGAGATATTTCAAAAATAATTCTTAAGAACTTAATTTCAAGATTTTCTGAGATTAAAACTGTTTATGAAAATGATACAAAAAAGTTTTTATCTAATATTAAATGGGCAAACGCATTAATTATTAATGCTTTAGTTGATTCTTCTTTTAAAGTAAAAGATTGGAGAGTTGGTGATGTTGCTGGATTTTCAAGAAAATATAAAAATAAAGCAGATAATAAAAGAGCAGAATATGCACTTAGTAAAAACTCTTATGAAGCTGTAAAAGCTATTATTTTAACTCACAAAAAAGTAATAGATTCAAATAAATATGATTTTGGAGATATGTTAGTTAAAAACTCTTATAATAAAGAAGTAAAAATTATTAAAGATATAATTAAAAATTCTTTAATAAATGTAGAATTTATTAAAAATGATGATTTTATGAAAAAAGATGTTAAAAAACTTTATTTATCTTTAAACTCTTTACAAATGTCATATTATAAAACACTAATTCAAGCTTTAGGCGTTACTGCTAAAATTCTAGATGCTGATGGTGACTAGTGGATACATACTTTGGACTTGAGTATTTCATAAATGCAAATAAAAGAATATATTTTTTATATTTAATAAGTTCAGCTTTAATTGCTTTTCTATATTTGCATTTTAATAAAAAAGAAAAAAGAATCATTTTCACAAAAAAACTTTGGTTACATCCAAGTGCAAAACTTGATTATATTTACTTCTTTATTTCAAATTTTATAAAGATACTTTTAATCTATCCTCTAGTTATAAGTGCTAAAACAGTTGCTTTTAGCACTTCAATATTTTTAATGGATTATTTTGGATACATAAGACTTCATACTTCATATGAACTTGTAATTTTTTATTATACTATTTCAATATTTATATTTAGTGATTTTACAAGATATTTAACTCACAGACTATTACATCTTATACCTTTTTTGTGGCAATTTCATAAAGTTCACCACAGTGCAAAAGTTTTAACACCTTTTACTTTTTATAGAGTTCATCCTGTTGAAAATATATTGTTTGGGTTTAGATATTCTTTAAGCATTGGTTTTATTACTGGAATTTTTGTATATTTATTTGCAGGTATGATAGATATCTATTCAATTTTAGGAGTAAATATTTTTGTATTCATATTCTCATTATGTGCTAGTAATTTAAGACATTCTCACATTAAGATAAGATATCCTTCTTTTTTAGAGAAAGTTCTTATTTCACCTTATATGCATCAAATACATCATAGTACAAAATATTATAATAAAAACTTTGGGGGATATCTAGCTATTTGGGATTATATATTCTCAAGTATACAGTTAAGTAAAGATATAAAAAAAATACATTTTGGATTAAAAAATAAAGATGAATTTTCTTCAATATCAAAATTATTATTTCAACCCTTTATCACTATATTAAAAAAAAGATTCTATTAAAACTATTCTATTTCAAAAGTACTTGAAGTTGTAGTTTTATTATCAATTACCCTAAATGTCCATGTTCCTTTTGATCTTCCATCTATATATCTAAAATCATAAATAGAACCATGACCTGCTGAAATAATAACATTCCTAACTCTTGAAATAATATTCTTAGGATTTATCCATTCAATCCTAACTTCTCTATCTTTATCTTTTCTAGAATGAATATATTTACAAATAATTGAATTCTCTTCTTTAATTATTATACAATCACTTGAAGTGTTAGCATTTAAACTTGAACAAGAAATAATTAAAATTAATAGCAGAAAAATTTTATTCATTATCATCTCCTTTTATTTTCATATTTTTTAATAAAATATGTTTAATTGGTGCATAAAATGTTGTCATTAATAAAATAGTTAAAATTAATTGAAACATTTTATAAAAAGTATACTGTGATACAAAATAATTACAAAGTAAATATGCAATACTTAAAGAGAAAAAAGATGTAATTAAAATTGCTAATATCATTATAGTATTATACTTCATATTTTTCCCATATTGTTTTTTCTTCTAAACTCACCCTATTTGTTAATATTTCAAAAGGCGTGTAAGCTTTTTTATAACCCATTGAATAATGTTCTTTAATCCAATAACCTAAATAAATATAAGGTATATTCATGTCTTTTGCAATTTTGATTTGTGCAAGAATTGAATATTTACCTAAAGACAAATGTGCATAATCATGATCATAAAAACAATAAATTGAAGAAATTGATTTTTCTAAAATATCAGATAAAGCAACAGCTACTAATTTACCTTCCACAAAATATAATATTTCGTGAGCATAGGGAGCTGTTCCTTGAACATAAGATCTTTCATATTCTAAAGGCTCAATAGGAGAATAATTCCAATCTTTTTTTCCATGCATAAATTTATGATATTTATCATATAAAGCTAAATGATCTAAACTAAGGCTAGGTTTTTGAACATAAACTTCTGTATTAGCATTTTTCTTTAAAACTCTTTTTTCAGACTTAGAGAATATATAGTTTTTAACATCAATTCTCATAGAAATACACTTAGTACAATTATTACACTCAGGTACAAAATGCATTCGCCCAAATCTACGCCAACCATGTTCAAGCATATTTTGATACTCTTCATTATCACAGTGCTGCATAAATTTATATCTCATATCTGATCTTTCATTATCAAAATATGAGCATTGTTTATCGTTTTCTACAAATTCTATATGTTCGTTAATTGTTTGCATTCTTACTCGTTAATTTTTTCTTTTATTTCTTTAGCTAAAGCTGATATTTTAGATATTTTTTCATTATATGATAAAGAATCATTTATCAAATGTTTTACAAAAGCTGAACCAACAATTACACCATCAAGATCTTTTACTTTTTCTTTACAAGTATGCTCATCAACTCCAAATCCAATATATAAAGGAGTATCTGTATGTTTTCTAACGTTAGATATTATTTTAGATAAATCTTCACTTTCACCAGATCCTGTAATACCTGTATAAGCTACCATATAAATAAACTTTTTAGCATTTTGAACAACTTGTTTAATTCTTTCTTCTGAATGTGTAGGAGCTACAAATGAAATTATTTCTTGATTATTTTTTTCACATAAAGTTTTATATAAAATTGCTTCTTCATGTGGTAAATCAGGAATAATAAAACCAGACATATTAAGATCTTTTGCTTTTTTCATAAAGTTTTTCATTCCATAATTATAAAAAGGATTCATATATCCCATCCATAAAGTATCGATATCTTTTGATATCGCCTGCGAAACTTCAAATAAATCTTTTAATTTGAAACCATTCTCTAAAGCTTGGAAATTAGCTTTTTCAATAATTGGACCATCTGCAACTGGGTCTGAAAAAGGAATACCTAATTCTAAGATATCAATTCCTGCTTCTTTCATTTTAAAAGCTAAATCAATAGTAAAATTGTTATTTGGAAATGAAGATGTAATATATGCAACTAGTTTTTTCAAAATATAATCCTAAATTTAATATGAATAATAATAACATATTAATACTAAGGAATCGTAAATTACATCACTTTAAACATCTTTTTGTTAAAATATCTTTTAATAATAAAGTGGAGTATATCTAAATGAGTATAATTACAAATAATTTTGAGAAAATGACAATAAATAAGATTAAAAAAGCAAAAAATAATAAAAAACTAACAATGATAACTGCGTACGACGCACTATTTGCAAAACTATTTGAAAATAGTGCCGATATGATTTTAGTAGGTGATAGTTTAAATATGAGTTTTGCTGGAAACAAAGATACTTTAAGTGCTACACTTGATCAAATGATTTATCATACAAAAGCTGTTTGCCAAGGTGCAAAAGAGTCTTTTGTAATTTTAGATATGCCTTTTGGAACATATTCAAATAAAGATAAAGCTTTAGAGAATGCAGTAAGAGTATATCAAGAAACAAATGCTGCTGCTATAAAAATTGAAGGAGGAGTTGATAAAGCAGAAATTATTTCTTATTTAACTTCTTCTTCAATTGCAGTTATGGCACATATTGGTTTAATGCCTCAGCATGTGAGAAGTGAAGGTGGATATAAAGTTAGAGGAAAAACACAAGAAGATAAAGAGCAATTAATAAAAGATGCACTTGCTGTTGAAAAAGCAGGAGCATTTGCTATTGTAGTTGAAGGTGTTTTATCTCATGTTGCAAAAGAAATTACGAAAGCTGTTAAAATTCCGGTAATTGGAATTGGAGCGGGAAACGTAACTGATGGTCAAGTTTTAGTATGGTCAGATATGCTAGGATTTTTTGAAGACTTTAAACCTAAATTTGTAAGACATTATTTAGATGGTGCAAATCTTGTTAAAGAGGCTGTATCACAATATAGAAATGATGTGCAAGATTCATCTTTCCCAAATCAAAATGAAGAATATTAATGAATGAATTTTCAAGAAAAGAGGCTTAATGGAAAGAATTGTAGAAGTAGAAGCTATATCTTTTGAAGAAGAAAGTACAGAAGTAAGTTTAAGACCCTCATCTTGGGATGATTATATTGGTCAAAGTAAAATAAAAAAGAATTTAAGAGTTTTTATTGATGCATCAAGAAGTAGAGAAGAAGCTTTAGATCATATTTTATTATATGGACCTCCTGGTTTAGGAAAAACTACTTTAGCATATTTAATTGCAAATGAAATGAATACAAATATTAAAATTACAGCAGGTCCCATGATTGAAAAAGCTGGAGATTTAGCAGCAATTTTAACAAACCTTGAAGAAGGTGATATTTTATTCATTGATGAAATTCATAGACTCTCACCTGCTGTTGAAGAAATATTATATCCAGCAATGGAAGATTATAGATTAGATATTATTATAGGTTCAGGGCCTGCAGCTCAAACTGTTAAAATAGATTTACCAAGATTTACTTTAATAGGAGCAACTACTAGAGCTGGTATGTTATCAAATCCTTTAAGAGATAGATTTGGTATGCATTTTAGAATGCATTTTTATAATCAAGATGAATTATCAAAAATTGTTAAAACAGCAAGTGTAAAACTTGAAAAAGAATCAGATATTGACTCATCTCTCGAAATTGCAAAAAGAAGTAGAGGAACTCCAAGAGTTGCTTTACGTTTATTAAGAAGAGTAAGAGATTTTGCGGAAGTTGAAAATGAGCACAAAATTAATATTAAAAGATGTAAATTTGCACTTGATGAATTAGGTGTTAATGATACAGGTTTTGATGAAATGGATATTAATTTACTTGAACTATTAATTTCAAATAGAGGTAAAGCCATGGGACTTTCAACACTAGCAGCTGCTTTAAGTGAAGATGAGGGAACAATTGAAGATGCAATTGAACCTTATTTATTAGCAAATGGTTATATTGAAAGAACAGCAAGAGGAAGAATTGCTACTATTAAAACTTATGAAATGTTTTCTGTAGCTTACCCTAGTGATGAGGAAAAAAATTGAAATCACAGTATTTTTTAATTACTTTAGTATTATTATCAATTTATTTTTTACAAGAACTTTTTTCACCTTATTTAAAAACTATGTTAGTTGCCCTACTTTTAGCAGTTGCAACTAATTCATTAAATATTTATTTTCAAAAGAAATTAAATAAGTTTATAGCTGCTAGCATTATGACAATAATTTTAACTGCAATATTTTTTATTCCAGTTTTATACTGCATTTTATCTTTTGCAACATTAATTAATAAAATTGACCAAAATATTTTAATATCAATATTTGATAGTGTAAAACTTTGGGTTAATACAATTCCTAATGATTTATTAACGGTAAAAGAATATTTAATAAAAGCTCTTGAGAAAATTAATATTCCCGAACTAATACAAGAACTAATAAGTTTTGGAGCATATGTAGGTAAAAACTCTGCATCTTTTATAATTGACATGTTTATGATTTTAGTATTTTACTTTTTCTCTAATTTTTATGGAAAAGAATTATCAATATTTTTAAAAGAAGCTTTGCCTTTATCAAAAGAAGATACTAATACTTTGTTTTATGAAAGTTCAAACGTAATGTCTGTTGTTTTATATTCTATTTTAGTAACAGCAATATTTGAAGGTTTACTATTTGGTATATTTATATCATTCTTTTCATATGATGGAATTTTATTAGGGGTATTGTATGGATTTGCTTCTTTAATTCCTATTGTAGGAGGCCTTATAATGTGGCTTCCTTTAGCTATATATGAATTATATGCAGGGAATATTACGAATGCTATAATAATTGCTTCTTATTCTTTAATAGTTATTTCAATTTTTGCAGATACTTTTGTAAAACCTATAATTATAAAATACATTAATCAAAAAATAGTAAAAACGCCAACAGCATTAAATGAAATATTAATATTTTTCTCTATTATTGCTGGTTTATCTTCTTTTGGTTTTTGGGGAATGATTATAGGACCTGCTACAGTTACATTTTTTATCTCAATAATACAGTTATTAAAAAAACATTCAAAAGAGTATAAATAAACTCTTTTGATTAAGCTAATAAAGGTTCTAAGTGTTTAGGAATTTTAACACTTTTATCAAGTTCTAAAAAATTAAGATTATTTAATTTTTCAAGATCTAGCGATAATTCATTAATATTGTTATTTGATAACCATAATTCTTCTAGAGAAGATAAATTTTCAATTTCTTTAGGTAAAAATCTTAATTTATTATTATATAAACATAAAAACTTTAAGTTTTTCAAAGAGCCTAAACTAGAAGGTAAAGTTTCAATTATATTATCATATAAAGATAAAGAGTGTAAGTTTTCTAAATCACCTAAACTTGAGGGAAGATCTTTTAATATATTTCCATTTAATAGTAACTCTTTTA
>JABSON010000084.1 GCA_013215915.1 Campylobacteraceae bacterium
ATTATGTTTATTATGATTTTTATAATACAATAGTTTAAAGGACTTATATGGAAATATTTGAAATTAAAAATTTAAAAAATATACAAGATAAATTAAATATATTATTAATTAACGCAATAAATGAGAATGCTTCAATAGGCTTTTTAAATGCTTTGAATACTGAAGATTCAAATAATTATTGGAATTGTTTACAAAATGATTTGGATAAATTAAGAAAAAAACTTTTTATAGTTAAAGAAAAGAAGAATATTGTAGCTTCTGTTGTTTTGTCTTTTTCACAGAAAGAGAATGCACAACATAGAGCAGAAGTGGAAAAACTAATGGTTCATTCTGCATACCAAGGTTTAGGTATTGCTACAAATTTGATGAATCATTTAGAGAACATAGCAAAAGAGAATGACAAATCTTTACTAATTTTAGATACTAGACATAAAGATAGATCTTCTTTTTTTTATGAGAAAATTGGATATGAAAAGGCTGGACAAATCCCTTTTTATTCTTTAAACAAAGATGGTACATATAGTGATACAATAATTTATTACAAAAAAATATAATCCTTATTAATAAATTAATTTAGATAAAGTTTAAGATAAATAATTATAAATATTTATCTACTTGATGGTGAGATACATCAGAGTCCATTACAAACCATAAAAGTGGAATAGCAACAGTAAATAATGTTACAAATAAGCCATAAGCAGAATATAATACTATAATTACTGGTATCATTAGCATCATTACAAATATATATGCAAGAGCTATATCTTCAAAGTATTTCATAATATCTCCTTTACTTAATTTTATCAAATAATATGTAAGTAAAAAAGATATTTTTTAATTAGTTTTTTTATCTAATTTGATAGTTTATTTTCATATATACTTAAATAAAGATGCCAGAATCAGAAATAATTTGTCCTAGATATTCTTTAAAAAAAGAAACTCTGACTACAGATGTTTGAATATAATTTTTGAATGTATAAACAAGAGCATATGATTATTGTCACTTTTGTGGATATTTTATGTTAAATGGTCTATTTTATAAGATAAATAAGAATTGCAGATGGATTTAACCATTTGCAATAAATTTTATTTAATTATTTCATCATCTCGTTAACAAGAGTAATTTCTGCATTTGCATCTTTATTATGTATAAATACTAAGTCATTTCCAGATGCACTTGAGTGACAGCTAATACAGCCTTTTACTTTACCTACTAGTTTAGTTTTGTTAGCTGCCATATGAAGTGTTCCATCAGCTTTGTATTTTATCCAAAACCAGTCATTGTTTTTAGGATCATAGTTTTTTCTTTGAATCATTACTGTTACAGCTTTTAAGTATTTAGCTCTATTATTTTTAACTTTATTAATGCTAATATCTTTTCCACCATAGTTTCTTTTAACAATAACTCTTTGATTATCAATTTTACCTTCTAATACTTCTCTTACTTTTCCATGAGGAGGACCACCTAAATATAATGTTGCAGGAGTTGAATTTAATGTACTTGTTTCTAATTTTTCCCACAGATATTTAGCATAAATAATATCTTCTTTTGTACCAAAACTTTTTTTCACCTTAGTCATTTTTTCCATTGAGTTTATATTCATCATTTTATCAGTATCTTTTTGCATAGAATCTGCAAATGAACTAGATGTTAAGATTAATAAAGCCGAAGCTAAAGACAATAATACTTTTTTCATAATAATACTCCTTGTTTTTATTTAGTATAAAAGAATAATGTTAAGTATATGTTTAGTAAAATAATTGATAATAGTATAAAATATGAAATTGTCATAATTTGTCATATATGACAAGCCTTTCTTACAGTTATAATATTACCAAAGGAGCCAAGATGCTTATTAAAAAATTACGATTAGAGAACTCATGGTCTCAAGAGAAATTAGCCGAATTATCAAGTTTAAGTTTAAGAACAATACAAAGAATAGAAAAAGATAATAAAGCTAGTGCTGAGTCTTTAAGATTAATCGCTAAAGCGTTTAATGTAGATATAAAAGAATTAAAAAAAGAAGAGTTGGAAGAAAAGTCAGATTCTTTAAATTATGAAGATATAAATGAGATTAAAAATTCTAAGAAATTAAAAAAACAAAGAAAAGAAATACAAAGTTTTATAAGTGTAAATATATGTCTATTTTTAATTAATATATTTACAGGACTTGATAGTTTATGGTTTGTTTTTCCTTTGATTGGATGGGGGATTCCATTGTTTTATTCTATCTATAAAAAAGATATTCTTAAATACTATATGAATCTCAAACTTTCATCTTATAAGCTGTAAAAAGATAATAATCTTTTAAGCTAGTAAAATCTATACTAATCCATAAAATAATAAAAAACTTATGGAGAAATATATGAACGATTTTTACCCTGAAATAGAAAATTATAATGATTTTTTGCTAGATGTTGATCATGTACATAAACTTTATGTTCAAGAGTGTGGAAACCCAAAAGGGCAGCCTGTATTGTTCATTCATGGTGGTCCTGGTTTAGGATGCTCAGCTAATGATAGAAGATTTTTTGATCCAGAAAAATATAGAATTGTATTATTTGATCAAAGAGGATGTGGCAAATCACTTCCTTATGCCTCATTAGAGAATAATGAAAGTAAATTTTTAATTTCTGATATTGAACAAATAAGAGAAAAATTAGATATTGATACTTGGCATATTTTTGGAGGTTCTTGGGGATCTACTTTAGCTTTATTATATGCACAAGCTTTTCCTACAAAAGTCAAATCTTTAGTTTTAAGAGGTGTTTTTTTAGCAAGAGAAGAAGATACGTCTTGGGCTTTTAATAAAGAGGGTGCAAATAGAATTTATCCAGATTACTGGGATAAATATCTAGAGTCTTTACCCAAAAGTTCAGAAAAATCATACGTAAAAAGAGCTTATAATGTATTAATAGGTGAAGATAAAGATCAAGCTTTAAAACTTGCAAAAGCTTGGAGTACTTGGGAAATTGCTTGTTGTACATTACTTCCTAATAAAGAGTTTTTGGAAGCTTGCACAGGAGATGAATCAGCATGGACATTAGCTAGACATGAAACACATTATATGTATAATAAGTTTTTTATTAAAGAAAATGAAATTTTAGAAAATATACATAAAATAAAAGACATACCCACAGCTATTATTCATGGAAGATATGATGTTATTTGTCCTTTTGATAATGCTTGGATTTTACATAAAAACTTAAATAATTCAGAGTTATTTATATCAAATTCTTCAGGTCATGCTTCTATTGAAGAAGAAAATAGACATAATTTAATAGAAGCTAGTAATAAAATGTTAAATCTTTAATTTAGCAGATCTCAATAAATATTTGTTTATTGAGATTTTTATAAAGAAGTAATAAACAAATATTTTAAATATTTATTCTCTTCTTTCATTTCCTCCATAATTGTTATCTTCATTTTTCCTAATTTTAATATCTTCTTTACCCATAAAATGTATATTTTTCATTTTTTCAACAGTTTTTACAGCAAAACTTAAATTCTGTTTTGCAATACTACTTACTTTATCTGCAATTACTGCATTCTCTTGCGTAAAAGTATCAATTTTAGCAACTGCATCATTAATTTGATTAATTCCAATTTCTTGTTCTTTGGAAGCTGTTTCAACTAAAGATATTAAAGATATAGTTTCCGAAATATTTTCATTTAATATATTATATTCATCAACAAGATTTTTAGAAGTTAAAGTTCCTTCATGTGTTTTATTTGTTAAATTTTTCATCAAATTTTCAATTGTTTTAGCAGCTTCAGCTGATTTAGTAGCAAGTGTTCTTACTTCTTGAGCTACAACTGCAAATCCTTTACCAGCTTCACCAGCAGTAGCTGCTTCAACAGCTGCATTTAGTGATAAAATATTTGTTTGGAAAGCAATTTGAGAAATAATAGAAATAGCTTCAAAAGCTTTTTTTGTAGCTTCTGAAATATCATCCATTGAATTTAATGTTTTATTAACTAAAACAATCCCTTGTTCAGCAGAGGCATGAACTTTTTTACCATAATCTGACATTTTAGAAGTCGTATTTCTATTTTGTGAAATGTTAGCAGAAATTTCTTCAATTGAAGCTGCAGCTTCTTCAATAGTAACAGCTTGAATCATTGATGATTTTGATAATTTTCTAGACTCATCTGACAAAATTTCAGATTCATATTCACTTACTAATGCAAATCTATAATTGTCTTTTAGAATTAATGTAATCTCATCTTTTAATGAATTTACTCCTTTTAATAAATCAAGCATAGATCCACCTCTAAATAAATGAGTATCAACTTCATTTAAATAGTTTTGTTCTTTATATTCTTTTAATCTTGTACTAACTTCAGAAATTGCATGATTAATTTTTAAAGTCATTTCATTTATAGTTTTAGAAATATAATTAATTTTTGCATCTGAAGATTTCATAGAAATTTCATCATTTGTATAACCATCTGATAGTTTTTCACAAACTAACATAATCTCACCATAAACTTTTAAATCTTCAGTTTTTTTAGTTTTTAATTTTTTTGCAATATCTAAAATCTTATCTTGAATTTGAATAAGCTTTTTTGATTTATTTTCTTTATCTGTATTTATATCATTAAGTTCATTATCCATATAAGAATCAAATTCATTTAAAAATCTCATAATTTCATTAACATCATTTTTATTTGAAAAAAACATATTTATCCTTAGTTTAGTGTTTTATATAGTGTGATTGCATTTAGAACTTCTTTTTCAGTAGGTTTAACTCTTACTGAAACATGCCTTTTTTCGCCATCTGATTTTGTAACATTATAAACAGTAGCATTAACCCAATAATAATCACCATTTTTACATTTATTTTTAACTATTCCATTCCATACTTTATTACCCTGCATATGAGACCATAAATCTTTAAATGCAGCTTTAGGCATATCATTATGTCTAACCATATTATGGGCAGATCCAATTAATTCATCTTTTGTATATCCTGCAATTTCGCAAAAGTCTGCATTTGCATATAAAATAATGCCTTTTGTATCTGTTTCTGAAACAATCATAGTATCTTTATGTAATATAATTTCTCTGCTCATTTCTAATCCTTAAGATTTTGATAATTATATTATTCAATTTTAATTAAATAATACTTAAGTTACATAAGAATTACAATAAATAATAATTATTTATTTTTTGTTAATTCAATTATTCACAGTAAAGTACCTATTAAATCGTTAATTACTCCTTAATGTTTTTATTAGTATATATTATTTATATTCAAATAATTTTTATAAAATATTTGTACATTTAATATAAATTTTATTGTAAAAATAAAATATTCTTATTTAGAACTTAGTAAACTCTTATTGATTTTTTAATATAATTTGATAAATAATTATGAGGAAATATAATGAGTAATGATAATGGTTTTTATAAAAGAGCAGATGAGCATATAAGATTATCTAATGAACAAGTTACAGAAGAAGTAGAGGCTGGAAAAGTAAGTGCATCTTTTATGTATTCTCTAGCTAGATTTAATGCGTGGATAAGTGCTAGAGGTTTTGAAAATGCTTCAGATATGGAAAGTGCAAAAAAAGAAATAATGGAATATTTTGTAAAAGAGTATTCAAATGTATTAGAAGAAAATTTAGATGATTATGTAAAAAACTTTGATTCTTATATAAATAACAAGGATTAGTTATTTTGATTAATATTCTAGATATTAATGATTCACAAGTAAGTGAATTTATTTCTTTAAAACAATCATCTTTAGCTGATAACTTAGTAGTAGTTGAGAGTAAAAATGTATTAAAAAAACTATTCTCAAGTGATATAAAAATACATAAAATATTTACTAATAATGAAAATATAGATTTTATTGAAGATTTTTGCGAAAATATAGATTTTCCAATTTATACAGCTTCAAATGAATTAATGAAAAAAATAGTTGGTCATAAAATTCATCAAGGATTAATGGCTTTAATTGATAAACCTAAATATATAGAATTCTCTGAGATTAGAGGAAATGTAGTAGTATTAAATGGTCTTACCTCACCTGAGAATGTAGGATCTATAGTACGCTCTTGTGCTTCTTTTAATGTTAAAAATATAATTATTGATGTAAAAACTTGTTCTCCTTTCATAAGAAGGTGTATACGTGTATCAACTGGTAATTTATTTAATATTAATGTATATAAATCATTTGATTTAGTAAGTGATTTAAAAAAACTACAAGAAAAAGATTATTCTATTATTACAACTGCAAATGAAGAAAAAGCTATTTCTTTACAAAAGTATAGTTTTTCTAATAATTCTGCTTTAGTAATTGGTTCTGAAGGTGATGGTGTTCAAAAAGAGATTTTTGATTTATCAAATGATATGATTAAAATTGATATTGAAGATGATGTTACAAGTTTAAATGCAGCAATTGCTGCAAGTATAATTTTATTTCAAATGTCTTTAGTAAATAAATAAGAATAGAACAATAATATATTAATTTATATTATTGTCCCATTTTCTAAGATGATTTTATCTCTACCTGAATTTTTTGCTTCATATAATAAATCATCTGCTTGTTTTAATGCTTCTTCATAAGACTCATGTACATGTCTTAAAACAACACCAGCTGAGAATTTAATTTTAATTTCTTGATCTTTATAAATAAAAGCATTTTCATGTACAATAGATTTAATTCTAGATAAATAATGTGTTAAATCTTCTTCATTATTATAATGAACTATTGCAATAAATTCTTCTCCACCATAACGTCCAATAATATCAATTTTTCTAGTTTGATGCTTAAGTACTTTTGCAAAAGTTGATAAAATAACATCACCCGCATCATGTCCATATGTATCATTGATATTTTTAAAATGATCAATATCTAAAAATATTATTGCATAATAAACAGAATTTCTTAAATAATTACTTTCAAAATTTTTAACTTCAACTTCATAAGCTTTTCTTGTTAGTAATTTTGTTAAAAAATCATATTTACTTTCTTTTTTAATAGTAGTAATTTGACTTTTTAACTCTTTTACTTCTTTTTCTAAACTTTTAATTTGATTTTTACTTGAATTAAAATTTACTCCAACTTTTTGCATTTCATTTTCAATTGATGATGCAGCTGCTATTAGTTTTGTTTGTAACTTACTTAGTTCATCAGGATTTGCATTTGAAATATTAAAGGCTTCTAATTGTCCTTTAATATTAGATACAGAAGAAGATGAATTTACAGAACTATGAATTGCATCATTTAAATATTTGCCCATTAAAGTAACTAGTTTTGCTATATCTTCAGTTTTTTGTTTTACAATACTTTTATCTGCTTCATATCTTTTAATAATAAATTTTTGCATCTCTTTTTGAATATCATCTTCAAAGATTAAAGCAGGGTTGTTACCAATTTTTATTGAAAATTTTGATAAGTTATCATCAAGTTCTAAAGAAATAGATGGTGTTAAAGTTTTATTCACAAGTGAGCTAAGACTTTTAACATTTTTAGACGAAACTCTTTTTAATAAAATAGGAATCATATCTTCAATTGTTTCTATCTTAAGTTTTAGAATCTCTTGTTTCTCTTCATTATTTAGTTTATTTACTAATTCTTGAAATTGAGAACAGTCTTTTGATACAAACTTATGTTTTTTAGATACTTTACAAAATTCTTTATGATAATTATTAGGAGTAGCAGTTTTACCTTCTCTTCCTAAATTAATTAAAGTTTCTTTTACAATTGAACTTATGTCTTCCATGTTATTCTCCAAAAATTAAGAAAGTAATTTTTTTACCATTTCGTTGATTCTTTTACCATCAGCAACACCAGCAAACTTTTTACTTGCATTCCCCATTACTTTTCCCATATCTTTCATAGATGTAGCATTTACTTCTACGATAATTTCTTTCATTCCTATTTCTAAATTTTCATCAGAAATTTGCTCAGGTAAATATAATTTGAATATATCAATTTGTTCTTGTTCTTTTTGAATTAAATCTTCTCTTGCAGCTTCTTTATATTGAAGAATTGCTTCTTCTCTTTGTTTAATTCCTTTTTGAATTAATTTAACAATAGATGCATCATCAAGTTCAATTCTTTCATCTACTTCAATTTGTTTAACCATAGTATTAATTGTTCGAATAGAATCTCTTTTTACTATTTCTTTAGCTCTCATTGCATCTTTTAAATCAGATTTTAATTGTTCTTTTAATGTCAAAATATATTCCTTTTGTATTTTTAATAATTATCATTATAGCTAATTATGAGTTAAAGCTCTCATATAACTCTTCTAGTTCTAAGTATTTCTCAACTTTTTCTTCATATGTTTTTTCTAGATCTTGTAGCTCTTGAGATAAAGCAACAAGTCCTTTTTGCTCAGATATTACAGGATCCATCATAAAAATATTTACTTCTTTAATTTTTGCTTCATATTCTTCAATTTCTTTAGGTAATGATTCAAAAGCTCTTTTTTCATTAAATGAAAATTTAACTTTTTTATTTTCTTCTTTTTTAATCTCTACTTTTTTCTCTTCTACATCAACTTTCATATCTGAAGCTAAAATAGCTAAATCATTAATTTCTTTTTCAATCTCTAAGAATTCTGTATAAGGTTGGAAACTTTCCATAATCTCTCCATTTGCACCTTTAAATACAAATAGTTTTTTAGCAATTTTATCTACAAAATATCTATCATGAGATACAAATATTAATGCACCTTGGAAGTTTTCTAAGTATTCTTCTAAAATATTAATAGTTGGAATATCTAAATCATTAGTAGGCTCATCTAAAACTAAACAATCAATTTTTTGAGTAAATAACCAAGCTAATGCAACTCTATTTTTTTCACCACCAGATAATAAACCAATTTTTTTCTCTAAATATTCTCTAGGAAATAAGAAGTTTTTTAAATAACCGTATACATGCTGTGATCTTCCATCATTAAGTTCAACTCTGTCTCCACCAAATGGACAAAATAAATCTATAATAGTTTGATTATCATCTAACATATCTCTATGTTGATCAAAATATCCTACTTTAAAATCACCTTTTTTAAAATCTCCACAATCAACTTCTAGTTTTTCCATAAAGATTTTTAATAATGTAGATTTCCCTGTTCCATTAGGTCCAACAATAGCAATAGTATCTTTTTGTAAAATTCTAGCTGTAAAATCTTTTATTAATAGTTTATCGCCTAAAGTAATTCCAATATCATCAAGTTCAAATAACATTTTTTTTCTATTTTGAGGTCTTAGTTCTTCAGAGTTAAAAGATTTTTGTTCTCTTTGTAAATCTAAAGTCATTTTTCTAATTTGCGAAGGATTAGATTTTACTTTTTGTTTTAAAGCTATATAATTATCTTTTCTTAAAACATTTCTTTTTCTTCTTGCGCTAACACCACCTTGCATCCATTTAGCTTCTCTTTTGAATAAAGAAATTAAGTTAGAATGATCTTTTTGCATGTTTTCAAGTAAATGTTGTTTTTGCTCTAAATAGTTAGTATATCCACCAGGGAATTTTCTTAAATCACCATTTTCTATTTCAATTACAGAAGTAGCAATATTATCAATAAAATATCTATCATGAGATATAAATAAAAGTGTAAATTTAGCTTTTTTAATTAATTCTTCTAAAAACTCAACCATGTATACATCAAGATGATTTGTAGGCTCATCTAATAATAAAACATCAGGTTTTTTAAGTAAAAGTCCAGCAAGTGAAACTCTTCTTTGTTCACCTCCACTTAAAATATTTACATCTTTATGTTCATAAGGTTTTAATTTAAATTCAACTAAAACTCGCTCAATCATATTATCAATATCCCAACCATCGTGGATATCTAAATATGTAGCTAATTGACTTTGTCTTTCAAGAAGTTCTTCATTCTCATATTCTGTCATAAGTCTTTCAGTAAGAGAGTCATACTCATCACGAGTAGCTTTGATCTCAACTAATTGTTCTTCAATTGCATCTCTTACAGATAAGTTAGCTGCAAATTTTGGTTGTTGTTGAAGCATTTCAATTCTAAGCTTTTTATCAATTGCTTTTACACCAGAGTCAATTTCTACTTCACCTGTAATGATTTTCATTAAAGTTGATTTTCCTTGACCATTTTGTCCAATTATAGCAACCCTTTGTCCTTCTAATAAAGAAAAGTTTGCTTCTTTTAAAATGATTTTTGAATCATATTGTTTATTTATGTTTTGTAAGTCGATCATTGCCATGTTTAAATAAATCCTATATATATGCTAATTTTAAGCCATAATAGCTAAATTGTGTTTAATCTATAATGTATTTTGATAAATATTTATTTTGAATATAAGTATCTTCTAAAACTCATTACTTTGATAATCTTATATTTTATAATAATGCATAAATAAAATACTACGGCTAGGTAATGCTTACAAATATGCATACAAAAATAGGTTTTTCTTAAATATAAGTTGCTGTAATCTTTTTTGAATCGGAAGTTCTATCAATATATTAAGAACGTTTCAAAACCTTTTATATGAAACTAAAAAGATTTTTTATTTTGTAATTGGTAAAGAATTTATTTTCCAATCATAAGTAAAACCTTTTTTAACATTATAAACATTCCTAAAACCTTGTTCTGCTAATAAATTACTTGCTACTTTTGTTCTTGAACCTGATCTACATATTAAAATTACTTTTTTATTAACATCATTATTTAAAACAGTAAAAACTTCTTTTAAAAAATTTTTGTTAAATATTCTTTCTTTCTTTATTAATTTAAATAAAGGAATATTAATAGAACCTTTTGCCCGTGATTCTTTAAACTCAGCTTTTGTTCTAACATCTATAATTAAAACATTTTCACTTGTTTGTAAAAAGTATGCTTTTTTAGCTGTAATATCTTCTTTATATAAAAAAGCAGAATAATAATCTGTTTGTGCAAATATAGATGATATTATTAATTAAAACACAAATAATATTTTTTTCATTTTA
>JABSON010000085.1 GCA_013215915.1 Campylobacteraceae bacterium
GCTCCGACCTCGGCCGGAAAGCAAACGTGCAAAACAGCCACAAAAACATTTTTTTTTCGCCCTTTTTACAAGCTTTTTTAAAGCTTTTTTAGCTTTTTTTAGCTTTTTTTAAAAAGCTAAAAAAAGCTAAAAAAGCTGTAAAAAAGCTTGTAAAAAAACTTTAGAGAGAAAATATACAAATACTTATATAGATCAAATATCTTATTTTGCAGCAAATAAATCTGTAGGCTATGAATACCCTATTTTAAGTAAAAAAGATGCTAATAATTTAAATAAAAATAAATTTACTTTAGATTATAAAAAAATCCTAAGATATGCTTATGCTTCAAGTTATGTTTATTCTATTGAAGATACAGATAAAACATTTGCTTTTGAAAATGATAATATATTTAAAAAACTTATGCATATAAATAATAAATTAGAAATACTTGATTCTTTTTATGCGCCAAGTGGATTAATAGCTTTAGCTCTTAAAATTCCATCTGAAAATAAAAAAGAGATAGTTATTGCATTTAAAGGGACATCTTCTAAAAGAGATATAATTCAAGATATTGAATTAATGTTTGCAAACTTTATTGAAACAGATCAAGATTGGCAAGAAGATGCTTATAATTTTGTGCAAAAGATTAAAAATGAATATAAAGATTATACAATTGTATTAACAGGACACTCATTAGGAGCATATACGGCAATTGATGTATCTGTTAGAACTTCTACTTTAGCAAGAGTATTTTCATCTCCAGCTACTAGAATTATAGATAAATACATTCATATGTTTTCAAATAAAATGCATTATACAAATGTAATTAATTTTGTAAGATTAAAAGATCCAGTATCCACTAAATCAGGACGACATAACGAAAATATGGTTTATTATCCATCATCATCGTCTATATTAAAATCTCATTATCTTACACCATTTATTAATGAAATATTAAAACCTTTATATTTTGATTCAAAAGATGAAAAAGCACAAGCTAAATATTTATATATTCAAGCAGATACAAAAAAAGGTGCAGCTTTAGAATTTGATTACAATTATTGGGGAAAAAACAAATAGTATAGAAATTATATTTATTAAAGGTATAAAGAAAATTTAATTATTTTCTTTATACCTTTTTTTTTGCATGAACCATAAAAAAGCAAACATTAAACCTGGTGTTTTAGCTTTACTCTCATCATAAATAAACTCTTCATAATCTTTTATTTCTAAAAACATAGTTTCTATTTCTTCATCGTGGATTCCTCCACCTTGTGATTCTTTCATTTTATCATTTATTTTAGCAAAAAATAAAGTTTGTAAAGCTCCACTTACTCCTACATTTGTATTAAATGAAGATATTTTCTCTATATCTTCAATAGGAACGTTATAACCACACTCTTCTAATATTTCTTCTTTTACAATTTGCTCCAAACTTAAATCTTTATCCACAATTCCCGCGCATAATTCATAAGTAAAAAGTTTTGACTTATCATTATAATATACAGGAGCACGAAATTGTTTTACAAGTAAAAAAGCTTCTTTTTCTTCATCATATAATAAAATAGCAACAGAATCAAAACTTTTAACAGCTTCCCAGTTTTTATTTTTTCCATTAATTGTATATGTAAATTTTAGAGGATGAACAAAGTTAGTATCAGTTAAAGGGGATGTTTTAAAATCTTTTATAATATTTTTCATGTTATTCCTTTATTAGTATATTGTATATTTTTTTTAATAAAAAAGAGCTAATAAAAGAGAATATAAAGATAGAACAAAAGCTTAATAAGTTACTTATTAAGCTTTAAAATTTAGTATTTAATAAAAAACTTCAAAAGAAGATTTTTATTTAACTAAGTGTTTTGGGAAATCAAGTGGTGTTTCACAACAAGCTTGATCCATAACTTGTTGAAGTTGTTTTTTAAGAATAGTAATCGTATGATCTCCACCTTTTGAACCTAATGCTCCAACTCCATACATAAATGGTCTACCCATGAAACAAAACTCTGCTCCTGCTGCCATTACTCTTGCAATATCTGGACCAGATCTAATTCCAGAATCCATCATGATTTTAATTTGACCTTTATATTGTTTAACAATTTCAATAGTAGCTTTTATAGATGATTCACCTGCATCAAACTGACGACCACCGTGATTTGAAACAATAAGACCATCAATTCCTAAATCAATTGCTTTTTGAGTATCTTCTAGTGATGCTAAACCTTTAATAACTAAGTTACCTTTCCATTTAGCTCTAATAGCTTTAATTTTATCTTCATTTAGTCTTCCATTAAATGTTTTATTCATGAAAAGTGCTAAGTGTCTTAAACTCATGCTTTTATCCATGTATTTTTTTAATGTTTTAAATTCTGGTTGACCTTTAAATAAAGTTCTTAAAGCCCATTCAGGACAAGACATAATTTGTTTCATATTATTTAATGTCATTCTAGGAGGAATAGCAAGACCATTTATAATCTCCTTATTTCTATATCCAAATGATGGAGTATCAGCTAAAATAACTAGAGTTTTAAGTCCAGCAGCTTCACATCTTTCAATTAAATCATCTCTTATAGAATCTTCAGCTGGATGGTATAATTGGAACCAAGCTTTACCTTCTGTAATTTCTGAGATTGTTTCAATTGAAGCTGTTGATACTGTTGATAAAGTATATGGAATATTATGATCAAATGCAGCTTTTGCTAAGATTTCAGCAGCACCTGGCCAAGTTAAACCTTGTAAACCAATAGGAGCGATTCCAAATGGAGCATCATAAGTTTCACCAAATAATTCAGTTTTCATAGAAATTTCATCATAGTTTCTTAGATAATATGGTTTTAATTCAATATCTCTAATTTCTTTTGTATTTTTTACTATATTAACTTCTTCATTACAACCACCATCAACATATTCAAATGCAAAACCTGGTATTTTTGATTTACATTTTTGTCTTAGTGACTCTATTGAAGGGTAATTTGGATTAAAATCTTGTGTCATATTCTTTCCTTTTGTTAAATTATTAATTTTAATAATGATTATTATTGACATAATACTAATGTGATATGATAATAATATGACATTTTATTAAAAAGAACAATTTTATGTACAATTTATGTATAAATATACATTTTTTTCTGTTTATTTTATATAAATAGAATACTACTGTTATATGATAATCTTGTGATATTTAATTTAAAACTCAAAATTATGTTAATTTTATGTATTTTTATACAAAAATAATTTATTTTGATTTGGAAAATTTAAGTCCTTGAGATAAAATTGTTTTATCAGAATAATTAATAGTACAACTTTGTCTCCTCATATAGTTTTTCCAAGAATCACTTCCACTCTCTCTTCCTCCTCCTGTGTCTTTTTCACCTCCAAAAGCTGCTCCAATTTCAGCACCTGAAGTTCCAACATTTACATTAACTATTCCACAATCAGAACCAAAAGAAGAAGTAAATAATTCTGCCTCTTTTAAATCTTGTGTAAAGATTGAAGAAGATAAACCCTGAGGTACATCATTATTCATAAAAATTGCTTCTTTGATATTTTCAAACTCTATAATATATAAAATTGGTGCAAAAGTTTCATTTTGAATAAGTAAAGCGTTATGCTCTATTTTAACTAGTGCTGGTTTTACATAATAAGAAGATTTGGAAAAAGTCTTTTTAATTCTTTTACCTCCATATAAAATCTCACCTCCTTGTTTTTTTATTCTTTTTAAAGTTTTTTGCATATTCTTATAAGATTCTTTATTAATTAAAGGACCCATTAGATTATTTACATTAAAAGGATTTCCAATTTTTAAGTTTTTATATATAGAAATTAAAGACTCTTTAACTTCTTTTATTAAGCTTTTATGTACATATAATCTTCTTAAAGATGTACATCTCTGCCCTGCTGTTCCAATGGCAGAAAATACAACAGCTTCAATAGCTAAATTAAGATCAGCACTTTTACAAATTATTAAAGCATTATTTCCACCAAGTTCAAATAAAGATTTTCCTAAACGCTTAGCTATTAAAGGTGCTATATTTTTTCCCATTTGAACAGAACCAGTTGCTGAAATTAAAGCAGATTTTTTATTTTCAATTATTTTTTGGGATACAGATCTGGAAGATATTATAAGTGCTAAAATATCTTGAGGATAATCTTTAAATTTTTTAAGTGCTTTTTGAACTAATAAAAAACAAGCTATTGCACATAAAGGAGTTTGACTTGAGGGTTTCCATAATATTGTATTTCCACATACTAAAGCCAAAATTGCATTCCAAGCCCAAACTGCCATTGGAAAGTTAAATGCGGAGATAATACTTACAGTTCCTAAAGGATACCATTGTTCATATATTTTATGTTTATATCTCTCTGAGCTTATACTTAAACCATACAACTGTCTTGATAAACCAATTGCAAAGTCACAAATATCAATAAACTCTTGAACTTCTCCTAAGGCTTCTTCATAAATCTTTCCTGATTCCAATGTTATTATATAGGCTAGTTCTTTTTTGTTTTTTGAGGCTAATCGCGATATTTCTTTAATTAATAAAGCTCTTTTTGGAGCTGGAACTTTACTCCAGCTTTTGAAACTTTTATTTAATTTATTTAAGGTTTTATTTACTAAAGAAGGTTTTATATCTTTAAAAGAAGATATCGTTTTACCATTAATAGGAGAATGCACTTCTTTTAAATCTTTTTTTCCATAAACATAAGAATTACCAATTAATAAAGAAGGATAAACTTCATTCTTTTTAATATCTTTTAATCCTAAAGTTTTAAGTATTTTATTATTCATTATTATCTCCTTTAATAATAAATTCTTTTCCAAATCTATTAGATAAAAAGTCTTCTAATCTTATATCTTCTTGTTTAATAAAAGATGATTTTTTGATTTTACCTTCTAAATAAAGATCTAATACTGTACATAAGGATAAAGCTGTTGTGATTTGTATTGAACTTAAACTATGATCATAAAAGATTTTATTATAAATTTTTCTTACATCTGTTATTTGTTCTAAATTATTATCTTTTTTACCAATTACTGTACAAAATATAATTACTAAATCTTCTTTTGTAGAAGGTATTGCATATTCTAAAATATCTTTTAAAACTTTTCTTTTTTTCTTTTGTCCTAAAAATAGATCATTAATTAAAAAACTCATTAGTTCTTTATGTCCTAAATATCTAATTGTTTTATAATTTAATTCTTTTACTTTACCATCAAGCGTTTCACATAAAGTTCCTAATCCCCCTGAGGTATTAAAAGCTTCATATTCTAATCCATTAATGGAAATCTTCTCTAAAGCTTCAAGTGCTTGTATTGAGACTAGTGATGAATCTTTTATTGCAAAACATTCATTACAATATTCATTAATTAAACCATCAATAGACCAGGTAAGATTATATAAAATCTTATTAGATGGGTTTTTAGGTAAAGCCCCTACTCTCATTTTAATACTATATACTTCATCAAATTTTTTAAATAAAGAATAAGCTAAAATTGAAATAAACCCAGGTGCTAATCCGCATTGAGGAATAAATACTTGAGTATCGGAAGCTTTTAAAGATATTTTCTGAATTTCTTTGGTGGTTTCGACATCTTCTGTAAAATCAAAATAATTTATATTATGTTTAAGTGCTAATTTTGCGATATATGCATTTAAATAATAAGGCAAAGCAGATATAACAGTATCAAATGAAAATAAAAGATTTTTATATGATTTTTTATCTTCTAAATCACAGTAAATAGTTTTAATATTAATATCATTTTTGATTTTTTTTAAGCTTTTTTTATTTCTTGAAACAACAGTAACTTCATATGATTTTGACTCTTTTAAGAATAAAGCTAGAGCAAAACCTATGTTTCCGGCTCCTAATATAATAACTTTATGCATATCAGCTCCTAATATCTAAATTATCAAACTAATATATATTTTAGCATTTAATTATTAATCATAATATTTTTAATTATTTTAATTTATAATTTTAAGAATAACTATTATTAAAAACAAATTCTTTTTAATATTTTCTTTTCTTTATTTCTTATTTTATATGTGATACAATACCCTTTATCATTAATTAGGCTAAATTAATGAAGAAATCAATTATTTAAAAAAATATAATTAATAAACAAAAATTTTAAGGATAATAGTGAAACATATTAAAAAAATATCAAATTATGCTATGGTTGGTGGTCTTGGAGCTTTACTTGTTACTGGTTTAGTAGGATGTGAAGATAAAAGTGCTGCTAAAGGTGATGCTTTTACAAACGCAAGTCAAAAACAAGGTGCATTTGTAATTATTGCTGAAAAAGCTGATGGTTCTTATTCTATTGTAGATGAATTTCCATCTGCTAATACTACTATTGTTTTAAGAAAACCAGATGGTACTGAAAGAATTTTATCAAAAGCTGAAATTGACCAACTAGTTAGAGAAGAAGATGTGAAAATTCAAAATGGAACATCTGCTTTAACTAATCCAGAAGTTTCTTCAGGAAATGGTGGAATGGGACTTGGTGGTGTTTTATTATCATCAGTTGCAGGTGCTATGATTGGATCTTATATTGGTAATAAATTATTTAATAATTCAAATTACCAAAGTCAAAGAAGAACTAATTACAAATCTCCATCTACTTATTCTAAATCTAAAAATAGTTTTTCAAAAGCTAAATCAGCTTCTAGAACTTCTAGTTCATCTAAAAAAAGTGGATTTTTTGGATCATCTAATTCTAGTAAAAAACGTTCTTCAATGTTTGGTGGTTAGACATGAAATTAAAAAAATTAGAACCTTTAACAAAAGAATACTTAGACTCAATTGGATTTTCTTGGCATACAGATACAGATGAAACATCATATATATCTGATGAAATAGTATCTATTAGCGAAGATGAAGCAAATGCTTATTACGAAGCTACAAATGAATTATATGATATGTTTTGTGAAGCTGGTGAACATGTAGTTGAAAACAACCTTTTCCATGAAATTAACATTCCTTTTAATTTAGTTGATATGATTAAAGAATCTTGGGAAGAAGAAGTGCATTGGCATTTATACTCAAGATTTGATTTAGCTGGTGGACTTGATGGAAAACAAATTAAATTAATTGAATTTAATGCAGATACTCCTACTTCATTATTTGAAACATCTATTATTCAATGGGCAATGCTTAAGAAAAATGGTTTAGATGAAGCTAGTCAGTTTAATAATTTATATGAATCATTAAAAGATAACTTCAAAAGACTAATTACTTTAGATTCTGATGTTGAAAAATTTGAAGAATATTATAAAGATTTAGGATGGAAGATTTTATTCTCTTCAATTTCTTCTTCAAGTGAAGATGAAAATACTACTAAATTATTACAGCATATTGCAGACGAAGCTGGTTTTAATACTGATTTCGAATATATGGAAAATGTTCAATTCTCAGATGAAGGAATTGCAAAAGATGATGTTAATTTCGAATTCTGGTTTAAACTTATTCCTTGGGAAGATATTGCAATTGATGAAAATGAATTAGCTTTAATTTTAAATGAAATCATTATGAATAGAAAAGGTATTATTTTAAATCCTGCTTATACTTTAATGTTCCAATCAAAAGGTTTTATGAAAATATTATGGGATTTATATCCAAACCATCCTTTATTATTAGAAACTTCATTTGATCCTTTAACTAATACAAAACAAGTTGAAAAAAGATGTTTTGGTAGAGAAGGAGCTAATATTGCAATTGTTAATGCTGATAATTCTTTAGATGTTAAAACTGATGGAGAATATGAAGGTCATAAAGCAATATACCAAGAGTATTATGAATTTAACCAAGATGAAGAAGGAAAATACTACCAAGCTGGTGTATTTTATGCTTATGAAGCTTGTGCAATAGGTTTCAGAAAAGGTGGAAAGATTTTAGATAATATGAGTAAATTTGTAGGTCACATTGTAGAATAAAGATTTTTCTTTATTCTACACTTATATTTTCACTACTTAGAAAATTCTGCTCTTAAAGCATTTCTTGAAGATTTATCTACTAAAGTAAAAACTTTATCGATATCATCTTTAAGAGAGCTTTTTTTATGCCCTTTTACTTTTATAAAAGAAAAATCCATTTTATCAAGATATTTAAAAAACTCTTTATAAAACAAATGATTTTTTACTTCTTTATTTGTTTTCGTAAGATAATTGTTTTTCTCAAACTTTTCTCTTCTATTTTCTAGTCCTATAACATTTTGACAATCTGTATAAATGATAAGTTTTACGTTTGTATAATCTTCATTTTCTAAAGCCCACAAAAGCGCTTGTATTTCTAGTTTTGTAGAAGAAGTATTTTCAAATCTTTTTGTGTTTTCTTTAAAATTTTCTTTTTCTAAATCATCTTTACTTAAATATAAATAAGATGCGTACCCTACTTTCTCTTGTGGATTTACACTACCATCAACAAATAAATATTTTTCTTCTTTAATCATTAATATTTTCAATCATTTGTTTTATTTTTAAAGCTTTCTCAAAATGATCTAGTTTTTCTTCTTTTATCCACCATAAAGCAACTTCCATTAAAGCTTCAGGATCTCTATTTTTATTCTCAAAAAAAGCATAAAAAGAAAGACCTACTTCTTCACCTTTTTTATCAATTTTTTCATTACATATTCTAATGATTTTATCTTTTATATTTTTATTCATAAAGTACAAATCCTTTTTTCTTTTTATATTAATTTTATTATCAAATTATAATGAGATAAGCTATCCTATATCAAATAAGAAGCTAAAGAAGTAGTATTTGTCCATTTATAATACTTTTTAGTATATAACTCATCTATGAGTGTTTATGTATTAATTCTTGAATCTTTTCATATGAATTATTAAACATCTCTTCAACTTGTACAAACTTTTATATTGTTAATCTTCTCAAATACTAAGATTTATTTATTTTGTACTTTTTCACGTATATCAAGTATCTGGATTAATAGCTTAAATATCAATCATTCTATCTTTATACCAAAAAAGAATCAGTAAATGCTATTGATATAAACATATTGTTACATCTCTTATATTTATCTCTATTATTTAATTAAAATATTATATCTTTATTTTAAATAATAGATATCAAAAGAAATAAATCATTTCTTTTATTTAAAATAAATCTAATAACTCTTGTTATTTTTAGGTCTTGAGCTCATTTATTCTGTTTTTCTATTAAATTAGAGCTTTTTAAGTAATGTTTTTTCTTCTTCTAATGTTAAATAACGCCACTTACCTATTTCAATATTTAATTTAAAACTACCTATACTAATTCTTTTCAAGTCTAACACCTTTAAGGGTGTCCCGAATTTTGAGTCTTTCATTGCTCCAAAAAGACGACGAATATGTCTATTTTTTCCTTCGTCTATTATTATTTTTAGTTTTGTTTTAGCTCCACCAAATGATATTCTTTCTACACTCAAAGCTTTTAGTAAACCATGTTTACTTTCAACACCTTTTAGTGCTTCTTTAATATGCTCATCATTTACATGACCTCTAACCCATATTTCATATACTTTAATACAATTTCCTGGTTTAGTTAAGACATTTCCAATTTTTCCATCTTTTGTAAATAAGAGAAGTCCTTTTGATTCAAGATCAAGGCGCCCTATTGGCATCCATTGTTCATCAAAAACCCAATCTGGTAAAAGATTATAAACTGTTTTTCGTCCAAGCTCGTCAGATCGTGTTACGATATATCCTTTTGGTTTATTAAGTACTAAAAGTTTTTCTGAATCATTCTTTGTATTATGCATTAATTATATTCCTTAAGTCTTTTTAATAATAGTTAATTTAAGATAATCTTACAATTTCAAAAGTATACACTTTTTAAATCATTAGATAACATTTAACTAATATATTATGTGTATAAATTTTCTTATATTAAATATGGATTTAATCCTATTATTCCATGTATTAAAATTAATCTAATTAGTAATTCTATATCTATAATAGCATTCGATTTTTATTTTAATAATAAATTTAAAAGAAGTATTTTAGGAAGTTAAATATATAAAAAATTTCTAGTTTTATCAATATTTTTTTAACATTATAATTAGTATTTTTAAACTCAAGTAATCTAATTTATCAAGTTTTAAATAAGTTATTTATTATGATATTGTATTCAAATAAATGAATATTGTCAATTAAGATATGTTTTAATGTAAGGTATTTAATTTTGGTAATAGTATAAAATGTAAAAGTTATAGTAAGTTTATTTAGAATTTAAGATAAAAGTATTTTTGATTGAAGAATAAATTGATAAAAAAAAAGACAGTATAAACTGTCTTTTTTTAAGAAATGTTACAGACCTGTAACGTTTTCTGCTTGTGGACCTTTTTCACCTTGACCAACTTCAAAAGTTACTTTTTGATTGTCTTGTAAAGAAACTCTATCATAACCATTGCTGTTAATTTGTCTGTAGTGTACAAATAAATCTTTTCCACCATCTTCTGGTTCGATAAAACCGAAACCTTTTTCACTGTTGAACCATTTTACTGTTCCGTTTACTAAATTTGCCATTTTGTTTCCTTGTTTATGTTAAATATATAATATAATTATGTTTAAATCAAATATATGTATATGTATACCAAAAGAAAACTAAAAGGAAACTAAAATTAAGGCTTTTGCTAATAAATAATGTAAAAATAGTGGATATTTGGAGCAAATAACAACAAATATAAGAATTTTATAAATTTTTATCATAAATTCATTTTTAAAATAAAATATGAATTATTAAGATAATTTAAAGTCAATAAACTATCTAAATAACTTAGAATTTAACAATATCTTCCATTAATTTTTATATTTCAAACATTAAAATATAATATTAATATATTTTAATCAATAAAAAAAAGATAATGATTTAAAATAATCTAA
>JABSON010000086.1 GCA_013215915.1 Campylobacteraceae bacterium
AGTGATAATAAACATTTTTATTTCTAATACACAATTTTATCAAATAAATTTTATGCAAAGTTTCAATTTCAAAAACTACATATACTTTAGATAAAAATTAATATATTTACTTAATGGAAAGAATGTCTCTTTTACTCTAAATTTAACAATTAACGGACATTTTTGTCTAAATAAGTTAAATATAAGGGTTTGATATAGCAACCCTAAACAGGACAATAAAATTATTATCTATGCAGCAATTACGATTTGTAACATTTCATTTGAAGTGTTATGAAATATTAACAAATATAGCCCTACTTTGTCAATAGATTTGAGAAGGAATTGGTTGAAGTTATGTTTAGATTAACCTCAACTCATTAACTTAATATTAATTAGAAAAGTAACAAGATAGAGGAATACTTCTAGTTATGTGTAAATGACTGAGGTACTGTGAATGGTTTATGTATCTAAAAGGATAAAGATAAAGAATTAAAAGGCTCTCAAGGAGCTGTGTATATGTAGATATAACGAAAAGACAAGAGGCAACGGGGAAAATCTAGAGGTCGTACGTATATATATGACCTCAGAGATATTTTAGTTGTTTTTTTGAGAGGGATTATACTGTTATTTAAAGTTCCCACATTCTTTTAACATACATTACCTCATCAGGAGTAACTATATTTTCTTTTTCACATAGTTTTAAAAAATTATCTAATTTAGAACCACTGGCTACATGGATAAGTAGAAATGATTTAGACCAGCTTTTAAACTCTGCACCAAGCATACTAATTAATATTTTATTATCTGTTTGGCCATTAAAATATAATGAAGATATAAATTCTAGCTTATTATTAATCTTTTGAAGTTTTATTTTAAGCGTAGGGGTTTCATTAAGATTATTTAGTAGAAATACTTTATTATTTTTAATCGCTTCATCACTTGACGCAGATAAATCTTGAAACACATTCAATACATAGCTTTCATTTTCTTCTTCGAAATTATCTATATTCATTACTAAATACATATCATACATAATTTTAAAGGTTTGTTCTTTTTTCTTATTTCTCATTTCTAAATCATTAATATACATATTGTAATTCATTTGTATAAAAAGGATTGTTACAGATATAAGAATTGCAGTTGGAGCAAGTATATCCTTTAAGCTAATACTTTCCGAAAACAATGTTAAAAATGGTATTAATGCAACTATAAAAAGTACACATATATAAAACTTTAACCAACTACATTCAATCTTCTTATAAATAATTTCACCTAACTTCAATTAATTCCCTTTATAAACTCATTAGTATTGCCTTGAGCTTTCTCTATTCTCTTATTACGTTCTCTTTCACAATCATCAACTTGGTCTAAATTATGCCAAGCATTAGGAGTCTTCTTGTATTTCTTTGATATCTTCATCCCCTACGTATCTTCAAAATAGAAATAGGTACTAGCTATATTACCTTTTACTTCATCTTGAATCCTTATAAATAATTATAAGAAGTATATATAAAAGTAGGTAAAAGCAACTAGTTTGCATGGAAATTAGTATATTATTATTTAGTAATTTTTAACTGTTCTTTAATTTAGTATTAAAATACTAAAGATATACTTCAAACTTATTTATAAAAAGGATTAAAAATGAGATATATACTATTTATGTTTATAATAATGTTTTATTCAGGATGTGTAGGTGCATTTGTTAAAGTAATTGATATTCCAGAAGAAGTTAGTGTTCAACTTGAGGAGGACGTTAAAGAGTATGAAAGATATGAATTAAAAAATATAAAATATAAGAAAATTAAATTTATTTCTTCAACATCATGTCAGAATAACTTTCTTACAGATAAACCATCATCAGTAAAAAATGCAAAAGACCAATTAAAATATATTGCCTTCAATAATGGAGGGAACGGGATTGGTTCTGTTAAGTGTGAAAAAGATGGAACTAGTTTTGGTAAAAACTGTTGGAATTCTGTTTCATGTTATGGATATTCATTAAAAGTTTATAAGAAGGATAATAATTTAGTACTTAAATCTACTAGTGGTACTGGATTTTTCATATCAAAAAACGGGCATATTCTTACTAATGCACATGTAATTAATAACTCAAGTAAGCTACTTGTTTATATTAATAAAAAAGAGTATAAAGCAGTGTTAATTACAAAAGATGTAGTGAATGACATTGCAATAATTAAAATAGAATATAATTCTACACCGTTAGTATTACAAATGAAAGAAAAAAGTAAAATAGGAACAGAAATAACTGTATTAGGATATCCTAATATTAAATTACAAGGTAACGATAAAAAAGCTACTTTTGGATATATAAACTCTACATCAGGCGTTCTAGCGGATAAAAGATTTCTTCAAATCAGTGCCCCTATTCAACCTGGGAATTCGGGAAGCCCACTGGTAAATAATAAAGGTGAGGTATTAGGAATAATTACATCTACTTTAAATCAAAAAGTAGCCTTAAAAAATACTGGTTCATTAGCACAAAATGTAAATTATGCAATTAAGATTACTTATGCCATGACTCTGTTGATTGAAAATAATATAACTTTAGAAAATATAATTCCAACTAAAGATTTATCAAGAGTAAAACTTGTCGAAAATATTAATGATAGTGTAGTTTTAATTTATAGTAAGAGATAGCTAAAAGCAGACCTTTAAGTCTGCCTCAGCACTCCTCAATGCCCACTCTACCAACCCATTATTGACCACATCAATATCTGTACAACCGTCAATTCCTTCGTCATTCTCCATAACTTCAATAGCAAATGTTAACCTCTGTGTAAGCCTCTGAGAGCATCAACTCTAACTCTTTAATCTTATCATGCAATATACACTGTAATATCTTCTATGAACAGACTTGTCTTATTTGCATCTCTCTCGACAAAGAGGAAACTTAAACTGTCTTAACTTCCGCTATATTGCTTAATGTAATTTCCATAATATTAATTCCTTTTAGTGTTTGTGTTTTGGTCTAATGTCATATAAGACCCCAGTGAAAGAACCTCAATAGATACTCGCAGTAAGACCCTAGAAACTTTAACTTATCTATGGGCCTCTTATCGACTTCAAGCGATACCTACTATCATCTCTTCCCATTGTCATACCAATTATATCTATTACTTAATAATTATCTTTAAACTTTCATATCTAAGCCTATTAAGAACCTCAGCCAACTCTTTCATATTGTAACCGTGAGTGTAAACCTCAACTGTTATATCAGAAGAAACACTATGACCTAAAAGATACTTGATTGCAAAATGGTCTATATTCTCACTTAATGATATTTGTTTTAATGTATGTGTAAAAAGATGCCTAAAGATATGAAAAGTCTTTCTTCTATCTTCTGTAATATGCTTACGGTTATAAACCCCATACCATTTTCTGAAGTTAGTTCCCTAACCTTCAAGTCCTAATGATAGCTCAGACCAAAGTCTTACTTTCTTCATCTTCTTTTGCTTCTTATAATAATCAATAAATCCTAATTCTATAAGTTCTTTATGTATAGGAATTATTCTAGGAGCTGATTTATTCTTTAATCTTTTATCAGGTGTATTTAGTTTTATATCAAAACAATATACTCCATCAATTAATCTAACATCATCTGTATACAACTGTGCTATCTCATTTAATCTCATTCCTTGATACATAGATATAAGTGGAAGGAAAACCCTCTCAGGGTGCTGTGAGATTACTTTATGTAGGTCTTTTGTATACAATAGAGATTTAGTATAAAGAATGTTAAGGTCATCAATAGAATAATGAACCCTACTCTCTTTTTTATGTTTATCATCTTTTATGATTAATCCACTTGCTATAGATTTATTAATATATCCCTCTACCTCACACCACTTAAATAAAGATACTATAAAACTTAAATACTTTTGTGAAGTTGTTACTCCTAGTACTTTTAGATTAAGTGAAAGTATTTCTTCTATTGTCAACTTCATATGATTACTTTTCATTGGAGGTAACTTTAGTAATACTGATTTAAAGCTTTGTATCTCTGCTCTAGTAATTGATTTAATATCTTGTTTAACATTTAAAACTTTTGAAAATACACTATACACTGAATTATAAGCTTTAAATGTTTTAGCAGTCCAAGTATTAGTCATAGTCTTATCTTCTGCATATTTTATTGAAAGGTGTTGATTATCACTCTAGGAGTATTAAGATTTAATTGATTTATATTTAGATACAATCGCCTATTAATAAGTGTTTTAGATTCTTCTTGAGTATACAGTCCACTTCGTAACTGTGAGAATAGTTTATAATAATTACTAGTCAATATAGAAGAAGAATGTATAGCTTCTTTTTTAGTTGTAGTATGTAAAGAAAATCTAATTTCTTTTAGTGGAATTAATATTTTTAGGTCATGTGGAATTGAAAGTCCGTAATAATAAGTTTGATTTCTTTTGTAAATATACATGTTTACTCTTTTAATTAGAACTAAAAGTAATACAGATTGTAGATGTTTGTTGTCACTTCTAACTAAAAACGCTAGAGAGACGATGTAGACTTTAGATGGCGAGAAGGTGTAGGAATCGAACCTACCGAGGCGTGTACACACAAACCTCCGATCAGGGTTGAAACCTGCGGCGTCCACCAGGATCACATACCCCCCAACTAAAGAAATGAAATTGTACTACAATAAAATAAAATTAACATTAAAGGGTTATAATGGTTTTACTAAAATCCATACCGAAGCTTGATAAGTTTATCAAGAACAAAGACTTTGAGCCTTACTCAAATAAATTATTAACAAAAATAGCAAAAAAAACTATTAATGAATTAAGAGAATCTATACTTGCAAATGAGTGTAGTGAAATAAATGAAGAAGCTTTAGTCGCAAAAACTATTAAAGAATATAAAAATCTAACTAATGCTTCTTTACGTACTTTAATTAATGCAACTGGTGTAATTGTACATACTAATCTTGGACGTTCACTAATTAGTGAGAATACTTTTGAAAAAGTAAAAAATATAGTATGTTCATATAATAATCTTGAATATGATGTAAAAAATGGTCATAGAGGTGAGAGATATACTCATATTTCTAAAATCATTTGTGAATTATTGGGATGTGAAGATGTATTAATTGTAAATAATAATGCTTCTGCTGTATTTTTAATATTAAATACTTTTGCCAAAGATAAAGAAGTAATTGTAAGCCGAGGTGAATTAGTTGAAATTGGTGGTTCTTTTAGAGTTCCTGAAGTTATGAAACAAAGTGGAGCTATTTTAAAAGAAGTAGGAGCTACAAACAAAACTCATTTATATGATTATGTTGATAATATTAATGAAAATACTTCTATGCTTATGAAAGTACATAAATCAAATTATTCAATTGAAGGTTTTACTTCTGAGATTTCAAATGAAGAATTAGTATCTTTAGCAAAAGAAAAAGATTTAATTGATTATTACGATATGGGAAGTGGACACTTAGTTGACCTACCTTATAATTTAGATTTAGCAGAACCTTCTGTACTTAAACTAATGAAAAATAAACCATCATTATTATCTTTTTCAGGTGATAAATTATTAGGTTCAGTTCAAGCTGGAATAATTGTTGGTAAAAAAGAATTAATTCAGAAATTAAAAAAGAATCAATTATTAAGAATGTTAAGAGTTGATAAAATCACTTTAGCAATTCTAGAAGAAAATATTAAATCTATTTTAATTGATAAAAAAGAAGAAATTCCTACTTTAAATATGTTATTTACATCTACAGATGTTTTAGAAAAAAGAGCTTTATATGTGAAAGGTCAATTAAAAGATTTAGCCCAAACTGAAGTTCTAAAAACTCAAACTGTAATTGGTGGAGGAACTACACCTAATAAGAAGATTCCTAGTATTGCCCTATCACTGAGTTTTAAAAACTATAAAGAAAATAAAATAGAAAAACTTTTAAGAGCCTCAGGAATTATTGGTAGAATTGAAAATGATAAGTTTTTATTAGACTTTAGAGCTATCAAAGAAAATGAATTAGATACATTAATCAACATTATAAAAAAGGTAATAAATGAGTAATTATATTATTGGAACTTGTGGTCATATTGATCATGGTAAAACAGCTTTAATTAAAGCCTTAAATGCTTATGAAGGTGATACTACACAAGAAGAAAAAGATAGAGGTATTACTATTGATTTATCTTTCTCAAATATGTCTCGTGATGGTAAAAATGTTGCTTTTATTGATGTTCCAGGTCATGAAAAATTAATCAAGAATATGATTGCTGGAGCTTTTTCATTTGATTGTGTAATGATAGTTGTATCTGCTGCTGAAGGAATTAAAGCCCAAACTATTGAGCATTTAGAAATTTTAAATTTAATTGGAATTAAAAAAGCTTTAATAGTAATTACTAAAAAAGATTTAGTTGACAAAGAAACATTAATACAAAAAGAAAAAGAAATTATTTCTTTTGTACAAGAATATGAATTTGAGATTGAAAAATCATTTTGTGTATCTATTTATGATGAAAACTCTATTACTTATTTAAAAGATGAATTATTTACTTTAAATGCTCAAAATAAAGAAAAAGAAAACTTCTTTAGATATTACGTTGATAGAGTATTTTCTTCTAAAGGAGCTGGTACTATTGTAACTGGTACTGTTTTAGGAAATGATATATCTGTAAATGAAAAAATATTTATTTGTGATTTAAAAAAAGAAGTTAAAATTAAAAACCTTCAAGTTCACGGTAGTGATGTAAAAGAAGCCAAGATTTCAAATAGATGTGCAATTAATATTGCAGGTGTTGATACTAAAAAAATTAAAAGAGGTTCTGTTTTATCTAAAAAAGGATATTTAAGAGGATTTGAAAGCATTGATGTATCTTTTAAAGCATTAAAAGGTCTAAAACTATCTCATAATAGAATTTATACTATTTATTTAGGTGCAAAAAAGTTTGAAGCAAAAGTTTTATTATTTAACTCAACTGAAGGCTTAGAGTCTGGTTATGCGACTATTAAAGCAGACAATGAGATATTCTGTATTTATGGTGAAAAACTTATCTTAAGAGAAGGAAATAAAACAATTGCTGGTGCGAGTGTTTTAAATCCAGTTGTTGATCCTATGAAAAAACAACAAAAACTTCTAATGTTAGAAGCTTTAAAAGAAGAAAATATTAAAGAAGCTTATTCTGTATTATTAAAAGCCCATAAAAAAGGTCTAGGACTTATATCATCAGCTCAAAGATTTGCACTTTCACATGAACAAGCTTTAGCATATGCAAATGATTTAGAAGGCGCTTTTATTGATGAAAAAGCTTTAATAATTTTTCCTTCTGAAACAAAAGATTATATTAAAGAACTTATAAAAGATATTTATAAAAAGAATCAATACGCCCTACTTTCAGTAGTTTCTATTAATTTAAGACTTAAATGGGCTAGTGAAACTATTATTTCTAAAGCAATTGAAGATTTAATAGACGAGAATGTTTTAAGAAAAGATGGTAACTTATATGTTAATGCTAACATTAAAGAGAGTTTCCAAGACTCATTAGAAAATATAATGTTAGAAAGACTAGAGAAAGAAGATTTAACACCAACAGCACCTTATAATATCTATGATGAATTAGATTTAGATAGAAAATTAGGTGATGATATTTTAAAAGCTTTATGTGCTAAAAAACAAGTAATTAGATTACAGCATAATATTTTTGTACATGCAATTTCATTAAATAGAATTGTTAAAGTTATGAATGAAATCATTAAAGAAGATGGATATATTGAAATTAAAAACTTCAAAGCTAGATATGAAATGTCTAGAAAATATCTTGTAACTTATTTAGATTATTTAGATAATTTCTCACAAATTAAAAAAGTTGATAATAAAAGATATTTAGCAAGTAATTTTAACCTGTAAATAAAAATTCTCTTACTTTTTTATAAAAGGTAAGAGAACTAATATTCACTTAACTCAAAACTGATACAATTACATATGACATTAACACAAGAACAAGAATTAATAATTAATACAAAAGAAAAGTCTTTTAAAATAAATGCAGTTGCAGGATCTGGTAAAACAACTACACTTTTAGAATATGCCCAAAAAAACTCTCATCTTAAAATTTTATATCTGGCATATAATAAATCTTTACAAAGTTCTTTAAATGAAAAACTTAAAGACTATGATTTATCTCATATGCAAGTTAGTACTATTCATGCTTTAGCATATAGAGGCTCAAGTGCTCATCAATATAACTTATGTCCTGATTTAAAAATGCAAGTTATAGAGTTTTGTTTATGCGAATATGAAAGAAAAATAAATCAACATAATTCTTATTATCCAATAGCAGAATATCTAGCACTAATAAAAGATTTAATTAATTTTTATTGTAATAGCTCTATTATTGCTTTGGATGAAAAATTATTAAAAGCATATAAGTCTCAAAGTGATTTGGGTGTTAAAATACTTGATCTTTTAAATAAAGATGAAAACCGTGCATTAGCTCATATTAAATATATTTTATCTGCAATGAAAAATAAAAAAATAGATGCAATTCATGATTTTTATTTAAAAATGTTTTATTTAAATAAAAAAGCTTGTTCAAACTTAGGCTATGATTTAATACTTGTAGATGAAGCACAAGATATTTCAGATGTAATGATAAAAATAGTTGAAAATCAAGAGTGTTCAAGAGTTTATATTGGAGATTCTTTTCAGCAAATTTATTCTTTTAGATATGCAACTAATGCTTTAAGTAAAATAGAGCTACCTTCATATAATCTTACAAAAAGTTTTAGATTTGGAAATGATTTTGCACAAAAGTTAAAAGAAAATTTAAATACTTTATATAAAAAATGTGGAAGTGATGAACTTAAAATTACTGGAATTAATGAATCTACAAAAGTTGGTGAAAAATACATTAATTATGATAAATCAATAACAGTAATAGCAAGAACAACTTTTGGACTAATTCAAAAAATTGTTCATTATATTCATGATAATAAAAAAATATATTTTGAAGGTGGGTATGGTGGTTATTCATTTATGAATTCAACTGTTTACTCAATATTCTATTTAAAACAAAAAAAGCATGATAAAATAACTATGCCTGAAATAAAAGAGTTTTCAAGTATAAATGAATTAGAAGAATTTGCAAAAGATACTAAAAATCAAGATTATTTAAATGTAATTAAATTTATTAATACTTATGGTGATAATATATTTGAGATTAATAAAAAAATAAAAACTAGACTTGTTACGAGTAAAGAAGAAGCAGATATTATTTTCACTACAACTCATAAATCAAAAGGGCTAGAATATGATCAAGTCATTATGGCAGATGATTTTATAAGTAAAAAAGAAATATCTAATCCAAAAAATAAAATGAGTGATTTACAAAAAAAAGAAGAATTAAATATTTATTATGTAGCAGCTACAAGAGCTAAAAAAGTAGCTGTACTAGCTTCTTTAGATTTATCTTATACTTACAGTGAAGCTGATTCTAACCTATTTCCTACAAAAAAGAAATATTATAAAAAAAGCTCAAACTCATCTATGAAAAAAATGCAAGATGACTGGATAAAAAACAATAAAATTAAAAAAGATAATGCTTTCTAATTATAAATTTTTCATAATATTTGATAAATTTATTTTTCCATAACCATAATATTTATTATGCTTATTTATATAATCAAACTCTCCAATTTTATCACTAGTTGATTTTAAAATATTTTCAATCTCAACTCTTGTTAAATTTGGATTTTTTTCTAACATTAATGCAATTACTGCAGAAACAATTGGAGCTGAAGCTGAAGTTCCAATAAAAGGTTCTGTTTTATATGCAATTGAATAATTGTCGTTATTTATCCCATTTGAATACATAGGATCAAGAGTAGATATTCCTAAAGTATCTCCACCTGGTGCTAAAATATCTAAGTTTTCTCCAAAATTACTATAAGAAGATCTTAGGTTATTAATATTACTAGCCCCTACTGAAATTACTTCTTTAATATTTGATTCGTCATTTTGCATATCTTGGTTATCGTTCCCAGAAGAAAAAACGATTATCGTTCCTTTTCCATCTCTTCCATTTGTACTTAAATCAACTATTTTATCTTTTACAGCTTGAGATACATCATAAGTTCCCCAAGAACAATTAATAATATCAGCTCCAAATTCTTCAGCTTTTGAAAAAAGTTCAATTGTATCACTATCACTCATTTCTTCTTTATATTTAAGGAATATTATTTCTGAATCATAGGCTACTCCACTAATTCCTATATTATTATTTCTTGCAGCTATAATTCCACTCACCGCAGTTCCATGAGAAGCAGATGAAAGAGTATGAGAAACATCTTTGCTTTTATCTAAAGAATTAAATGTATTTATTAAAGCGTTTTTTAAATCTTCATGATTTACATCTAAACCATCATCTATAATGGCTATTTTTATTCCTTTTCCAGAATATTTAACTAATAAATCTTCTACATTAATACTAGCATTAGCATTAATATTGTATTTTTCATAAAATAAATAATCTGTATTTATATACCATTGAGTATTATAATAAGTATTTGAAGATAATTCATTGAAACTATTATCTAAAGAAGGAGAAGGATTAGAATCAGATTTAGAATCAGATTTAGAACAAGAAGAAAAGAAAAAAAGTATAAATAGGGAAAATATTATTTTTATTAATTGTCGGTATATTTTATAGAATTTTTTTGCAAAATAACTGTATTTGAATAAAAAATAGTAAAAAAAAATCAAGCTCCACACGTTTCAAATAACAAAATGGTCAGCTCCGCACATCTCAAATTGATTTCAAATTGTCAGAAGAAATATTATTTT
>JABSON010000087.1 GCA_013215915.1 Campylobacteraceae bacterium
TCTTTTTATTTTCAATTATTTTAATGTTTTATATATCAATTAAAATTTTTATTGATATTAAAAGAAAGAAAAAAGAATAGGTAATTATTTATAAAGATTACTTATTATATTCGTTTTCTACATAAAAAGTAATCTTAAATGTATTTAATAAATAATTAAAGTAATTCTTGTCTAGATAAAATAATTATATTATATAATCGAAGTTAAATTTATAAATTAGATTAATAATATCATTCTTTTATCTATTTTTTTAGCTAAAATAAGCAATGAATAAAAACTTACAAATGGTACATGAATACCATAAAAACACAAAACACTCTGCACAAAAATATGCAAAATCTTTGGGATATATGGATTGGAATACGCAACCAAATCCTTACCGTTCATATGAAAATACTTTAAAAACAAAACTGCCTTTATCTTTTAATAATAAAACTTTAGAATATTATAAAATATTTGAAAACGATGTTCCTTCTGCACCTATATGTAAAGAATCAATTTCACAGTTTTTCCAGTTTTCTTTAGGTCTTGCTGCTACTAAAGTTTATGGTGATACTTCTTGGGATTTAAGATGTAATGCATCAAGTGGAAACTTACAGCCAAGTGAAGCATATATTATTTCTTCTCAAATACAAGGAATAGAAAATGGTATTCATCACTATGCTCCTAAGTTTCATCACTTAGAACATATTAATACATCTAGTGAAGATTTAAATTTACCAGAAAATTCATTTTTACTTTCTTTATCTTCAATTGTTTGGAGAGAAGCTTGGAAATATGGTGAGCGAGCTTGGAGATATACACAATTAGATTGTGGACATGCTCTTCGTGCTTTAGAAGTTTCTGCTTTAGTATTAGGTTGGAAAATAGAAATTTTAAATGTAAAAGATAGTGAACTTAATACTTTACTTGGTTTTGATAAAGAGGATAGATATATTAAAGATGAAAGAGAATTAGCAGATATGCTTATTCTTGTTTCTTTAAAAGATGAAAAAACTTCAAAAAATATAAATATAAATGAACTTATTTTAAAACTTGAAAACAATTATATTGGAAAAGCTAATGCTTTATCATCATCAAGATATATTTGGGATATTTTAGAAAAAATAGAAAATGCAACTTTATCTGATAACTTAGATGAAAAAGAGTTTATTTTAGATACTTATGAAGATTCTAAATTAAGAAACTGTACTTACTTATCAAAAGATGTAATATTAGAAAGGCGTTCAGCTCAAGCTATGGATGAAGACGATTCACTAATTTCAAAAGAAGAATTTGAAACTATATTATCTTCAGTTAAATCATATAATTCTTTAATACATTTAATTATCTTTGTTCACAATGTAAAAGATTTAGATTCTGGTTTATATATTATGATTAGAAATAAAAAAGATAAAGAAACTCTTCAAATGTTATTAAAAGAAGATTTTATTTGGGAAAAAATAGAGACTGATTCTGGTGATTTATATTTACTAGAAAAAGGTGATTTTAAATATAAATCTAAATTAATATCTTGTAATCAAGATATAGCAAAAGATGGGGCATTTTCACTAGGAATGTTAGCTAAGTTTTCTAATGAAATAATAGATCCTTCAAAATACAAACAATTATATTGGTTATGTGGAAGAATAGGGCAACAATTGTATCTAGAAAGTACATCTCAAGATTTAAGCGCAACTGGAATTGGTTGTTTTTTAGATGATTTATTACATGATTGTATTGGTCTTAAAAATGATAATTTTCAGTCTTTATACCACTTTACAATAGGTCGAGCTTTAATTGATTCAAGGTTAAGTACAATTAATCCATACGAATAAAAATATTTAAGATAATTTACGAATAAAAGAATTGTAAATTATCTTAAAATATAATAAATGTGAAACTTTATTTAATATTCTTTAGCTATAATAGAATACTTTATAAAGATGGAAAATACTATGACAGTTAATATATCCCTGCCAAATAACATAAAATATGATATAACAATAAATAAACTATCAAAAATGTATTTTGATAGAAAAGTAGTTATTGTTACAAACCCTACAATTAAAAACTTACATATTAATTATTTACTAGAAAATATTTCAGCCAAAGAACTTTCAATTGTTACTATTCCTGATGGGGAAGAGTATAAAAATATGCAAAGTTTAGATTTAATTTTAAACCACTGTTTTGAACATAAACTAAATAGAAAATCTTTACTTATTGCTTTTGGTGGTGGAGTTATTGGAGATATGACTGGATTTGCAGCTTCTATTTACCAAAGAGGAATAGATTTTATGCAAATTCCTACAACACTTTTATCACAAGTTGATGCAAGTGTTGGTGGAAAAACTGGACTTAATAATAAATATGGAAAAAATCTTATTGGTGCTTTTCATCAACCAATAGCAGTTAATATTGATCCTTATTTTTTAAAAACTTTACCAAAACGTGAGTTTGCAGCAGGTGTTGCTGAAATTATTAAAATGGCTGTTACTTTTGATAAAGAGTTTTTTGAATTCTTGGAAAATAATGATTTAAGTTCAGATGAGAATATACAAAAAGCTATTGCTTTATCTGTTAAAACAAAAGCAAAAGTTGTAAATGAAGATGAAAAAGAGAATGGAATAAGAGCTGCTTTAAATTATGGACATACTTTTTGTCATGTTTTAGAGAAAGAAACTGAATATAAAAAGTATTTACATGGTGAAGCTGTGGGTATTGGAATTTGCATGGCAAATCATTTATCTCAAGAACTTGGGCTTATGTCAGAGCTTGATGTAAAACGAGTTAAAGCCTTACTTCAAAAGTTTAATATTCCAACATCTTATAAAATAAATGATGTAGAATCTTATTATGAAGATTTTTTCTTAGACAAAAAATCTTTGGATGATAATATAAAATTTATTTTAGCAAAAAAAATTGGAGAGTGTGAAATTAAAAGTGACATTCCTAAAAATTCTGTGATTAAAATATTAAAGGCTTTTGTATGAAAATGAATATAAAAAAATTATTTGTTCTTTTATCTTTTATTTTATGTATAAATATTTATGCAGATGTAAAAGTTGTTGAGAAAGTTGAACCTGCTCTTAAAGTTGTAGAGGTGATAAAAAAAGATTTAGTACAAATTACTTTTTTAAAATCGAAAGTTTCTACAATTGATTTAAAATTAAAAGATAATATTTTATTAAAAAGATATTCTAATTATTTTACTTATAGAAAGATTTCTGCTGAATTAGAAGATTTTGAAGAAAGAGCTAAAAAAATTAAAAGAAAAAGAAGTGCAAAATATAAAGAAGAAAGATATCAATTAAAGAATAAGATTAAAATTAAAAAAAACGAACTTGAATTAATTGCTGAATATAAAGATTCACCAATTGGATCTTTAATTTCTCCTCCTTTGATTGGAAAACCTCAAAGAATCACTAATCCTTTTGGGATTATTAATGCTTTATCTTTTAATAAAACATTAGTAAATAAAAATAGAACATTTAAAGACCTTGGAGAAGATGTATCATCTTTAACTACACTTTTAGATGAAAAAATGTTTTTATTTTTAGAATTATATAAACTAGATCAAGATGATTTTTATGAAGATCAAATTAATTATTTAGAAAAAGAAATAAAAGATTTTGTTATGGTTTTAGAAATTGTAACTACAACACAAGAAGTATATACAAGAAAAATAGAACAAGTTGTATTAGAAGTTAAAGATCAAATTTCTTTACAATTCCAACAAATGTTAACAATGTTTTTAACAATATTCTCATTATTTGTAGTGTCTTTTTTAATTAAATTAACACTTAAAAAATACTTTTCTCAAAATGAAAATTATTACATGAATAATAAAATTATTAATTTTGTTTTAGTGTTTTTAATTATTATAATAATTATGTTTTCATATATTGATAATGTATCTTATCTTATTACTATTTTAGGTTTTGCGTCTGCTGGTATTGCTATTGCTCTAAAAGATTGGTTTATGTCAATTTTTGGATGGATGGTAATGGTTACATCTGGATCAATTCAAGTTGGTGATAGAATTAAAGTAACAAGAGGTGGCGTTCAAGCTGTTGGAGATGTTTTAGATATTTCTTTATTTAAAATTACAATTAGAGAAGATATTACATATACTTCTTATACAACAAATAGAAGAACAGGAAGAATATTCTTTATTCCAAATAATTATGTATTCTCAGAAATGATTGCTAACTATACTCATTCAGGTTTAAGAACTGTATGGGATGGTATAGATATTACTATTACATATGATTCTAATTATAAAAAAGCTCAGCATATAGCAAAAGAGATTTTGAAACATTATTCAAAAGGTTATACAGATATAACTAGAAAACAGTTATCTAAAATGAGAAATAAATACTCTTTACGAGCTACTGGAGTTGAACCTAGAGTGTATACTTTTGTAGAGTCGTATGGAATAGTTATATCAGCTTGGTATTTAACAAATTCTTATTCTGCTCTAGTTCTTAGAAGTACAATGAGTCCTGAAATATTAGAAGCTTTTATGAAAGAAGATGATATTACAATTGCTTACCCAACACAAACAATACACAATGGACCAGTTCAAAGAACTGCTCCTATAGATTTACCTGAAGCATAAAATTTTTACTAATAATAAATTAGTAATTTAAAATAAAGAAGAATATAAATACTTATTTATGCTTATGAAAGAAAAGAGGATTAAAATGAAGAAAGATTCTAGTAAAGATGCACTTGATAAAAACATAAAATTTATGGTTTTATCATCTATTATATTATTTGTATTATTTATATATATGATGTTAAAAGGAGATACAAGAATTGTTGGTGCTTCTTATTATTTTGGATTGTTCTTTTTAATTGTGCTTTTATTAGCTGCAATTATATTAAGAATAAACAAAGATAAATTAAAAGCATATTTTGATAAAAAAAGAGAAAAATCTTTTTCAACAGTAATGAGTACTACAAAATCATCTGATACTAATAATGTAAAAGTAGAAACTGCAAATATTCAAGCACAAACTTCAAATATATCTTTTAAGGATGTAGCTGGAATTAAAAATGTAAAAGCTGAATTAGAAGAAATTGTAGATTTTCTAAATAAACCAGAGAGATATTTAAAACATGGAGTTAAGCTTCCAAAAGGTGTTTTATTAGTAGGTCCTCCAGGTGTTGGTAAAACTTTAATGGCAAGAGCAGTTGCAGGTGAAGCTGATGTACCTTTCTTTTATCAAAGTGGTGCTTCATTTGTACATATTTATGTAGGAATGGGTGCAAAAAAAGTAAGAGAATTATTTACTGCTGCAAAAGCTAAAGCTCCTTCTGTTATTTTTATTGATGAAATTGATGCTGTTGGTAAAAAAAGAGTTGGTGGATCTAATGATGAAAGAGAATCAACATTAAATGAACTCTTAACTCAAATGGACGGTTTTGAAGGAGATTCAGGGGTAATTGTAATTGCTGCTACAAATAAAATTGAGATCTTAGATGATGCCTTATTAAGAGCTGGAAGATTTGATAGAAGAGTACATATTAATTTACCAAATATTGAAGATAGAAAAGATATTTTAGATTTATATTTAAAAGGTAAAGTTAATTCTTTAAATATTAATGAATTAGCCTCTTCAACTGCTGGTTTTTCATCTGCTTCATTAGCTACATTAATTAATGAGTCTTTATTAAATATGATAAAAAGAGATGATACTAATATTTGTAAAGAAGATATTGAAATTGCTAAAACAAAACTTGAATTTGGTAAAAAAGAGAATAAAATTTTAGATGAAGAGCAAAAAGAAATCTTAGCTATTTACCAAGCATCAAAAGCATTTATAGCAAAAAGAAAAATATCTTTATTAGATGAAGGAATTTCAAAATGTGAAATTGCTTATCCTTCAAAATCTCAGTTAATTAAACTTTTAAAAGAATATTTAGCAGGTTCAATTGGTATTGATATTATTAAACATGAACAATATGTAGTATCTGTAAAAGATTTAAAAGATGCAGATGAATTAGCTTTAAAAATGACAAATGATTATAAAATGGCTGGTTCTGTTGATGATTTATTAAATGAAGTTAAAATATCTTTAAGAAATGAACTATATAAGAATATTGATAAATTAAATGAATTAAAAGATATTATGATTAAGAATGAAGTTATATTAGAAAGTGAAATAAATTAAAAAAATGAAATCTAATTATTTTTCAGGTTTTTGTTTAGAGAATGAAGAGATTCTCTTTTCAGAATTTATTATAAAAAATGACTTTACTAAATCTGGTTTCTCTTACGGAGCAATTATTGCATTTGAAGAAGTTTTATCTTCAAATACTAGAGTTGATTTGCTTCAACTCTTCTCACCTGCTTTTTTCCAAAATAAAGATAAAAAGTATAAAAGAATGCAAGAAATGTTTTATAAAAAAGATAAAACATCTTATGTTAATAATTTTTTAAAAAATATTTCTTATCCTTCTGAATATAATTGTTTTAAATATCTAAAAGAAGGTGATTCTACTGAGCTTCATACTTTAATATCTTATATTTGGACAAAAGAGAACTTAGAGAAAGTTATAAATCAAGGTACAAGAATAGAAGTTTATTTAGGTAGTGAAGATAAAATAATTGATTCATTTGAAGTTATGGATTTTTTTAAAAAATATGCAAAAGTATATTTTATTAAAAATGTTGGTCATATATTAAAAAAATAATTAAATACAAGGAAAACATATGAGTGAAACAATTGCAAAAATTGGAATTATAACAGCTAGTGATAGAGCTAGTAAGGGTATTTATGAAGATTTATCTGGTAAAGCTATTATTGATACATTAAATTTATATCTTGAATCTGCTTGGGAACCTGTATATAGATGTATTCCTGATGATAGAGATACTTTAGAACAAACTATGATTGATTTAGTTGATAATGAAAAATGTGCATTAGTTGTTACTACGGGAGGAACAGGTCCTTCTTTAAGAGATGTAACTCCAGAAGCTACTGAAGCTGTATGTGATAGAATGATGCCTGGATTTGGTGAATTAATGAGATCTGTTTCATTACAATATGTACCAACAGCAATTCTTTCACGTCAAACAGCAGGTTTAAGAGGATCTTCTTTAATTGTTAATCTTCCAGGTAAACCTAAATCTATTAAAGAGTGCTTAGATGCAGTATTTCCAGCAATTCCTTATTGTATTGATTTAATGGAAGGTCCATTTCTAAAATGTAATGAAAAAGAAATTAAAGCTTTTAGACCAAAAGCAAAATAAATATTTTAAGAATAAAGAGCTAATTGATTTAGCTCTTTATTCTAATGATTATTTCTCCTAATATATCTCATCTCTCATAAATCAGCTGATTATTTTTTACTAAGTAAGAAATGTTATTAAATATTTGTTAATTATTTTAAGTTATTATTTAATAAAGGAATATTATGTATAAAAAGATTATCTTATGTATTTGTCTGTCATTAATGTCTTCATTAAGTGCAAAAGAAGTTAGTTCAAAAGTTTTAAAAGAAATATCATCTTTAGAGATGTTAAAAAGTTCTGGTGTAAAAATTCAAAAAGTTTATATTGAAAATGATGTATATTTACTAGAAGCTTTAATTGAAGGTAGACTTCAAACTCTATTTTTAACAAAAGATAAAAAGAATTTAATTACTGGTAAAGTTTACGATGTTAATAAGGGTGTAGAACTTACGATACCTATTAATGTAGCTATTTTAAAAGGAAAAGAAGGTTTTTCATATGGTGAAGGAAAAGATGAATATTACTTATTTACTGATCCTGAATGTCCATATTGTAAAAAGTTTGAATCATATTTTCCACAGTTAAAAAAACATGTAAAAATAAATGTTTTATTTTATCCTTTAGATTTTCATAAAAATGCTATGGATCTAGCTGCTTTTATCTTATCTGCTAAAACAGATGAATCAAAAGCTCAAGCTATGTTTGTTGCTGAACCTTCTTTGAAAGCTTTTAAAAATAAAAAGTATAAAAAAGGTGAAAAAGAAAAACTAGTTAAAATTATTAAAGAGCAAATGGCTTTAGGTGAAAAACTAGGCGTAAGAGGAACTCCAACTCTATTTTCTGTAAATGGAAAATCAGTAGTTTGGTCTTCATTATTAGAAAAATACAATATTAAATAAATAATAAGCCTTTTTGAGGCTTATTATATTTCTTTTTTATCTATTTGTGCTACAATCCCCAATGCAAGAAATATTCAAAAAATTAGATTTAGAAGATTATATCAATTCTTTCTCTTCATTATATGCAAGAGAAAAACCAGTTATTCTAGAAGGTGATATTAACTTACACCATAGATTAATCCAGCAATTAGAAACTTACAACTTTAAAGCAGCTCCTAAACTTGAAAACCTAGATGTGCAATTAATGCATATTCAAAAACAAGGTATTTTAAAAGTATATGATATTTATGAATTTATCAAAATTATTACATATTTTATATATTTAAAAAGATTCAATTTTGATGGAAAACTTGAAGAATGGTTCTCTAAAATCATTATTCCTGATGATATTATAAACATTGTTGACTTCTTTAGTGATAAAGGTGAAATAAAAGAGGGAGTAGATGAAGACTATGATTTAGTTACTAAAGCTTTATATAAAAACAAATCTTTAATTAAAGAAAGTTTATTTAAAAGTATTAATAACTCAAAACTTAGACCTTATTTAGTTGACTCACAAGTGCATTTAGTTAATGGTGAAGACGCTTTACTTGTTCGTGGTGGATTTAACCATGTTCTTAAAGGTACAGTAATTCATAGATCAAACGCAGGTTTCTTTTATGTTGTACCTCATAGTGTAAGCTCACTAAAACAAAAACAAAGTGATTTAGAAAATAAAAGAGAAGAAATTCTATTAAAAATATGTAAAAGATTTTCATCTATATTTGGAAAAAATCTTATGTTCTTAAAATTTATCAATAGAGAATTTGATAGATTTGATCATTATCAAGCAAGATTGTTTTTTGCCCAAAATGGTAATAAAAATTTTATTATTCCAAATAAAAACTCAAGAAACAAATTAATTGATTTTAAACATCCAGCTCTATCTGATGCAAAAGCTATTACAGTAGATTTTACAAAAGCAGTTGTAATGATTACAGGTGTTAATGCTGGTGGTAAAACAATGATGCTAAAATCTGTTTTATCAGCTGTTATACTTTCTAAGTATTTAATTCCATATAATGCAGATAAAAAATCAACTATTGGTCATTATAAAAAAGTAATTGCTGTATTAGATGATCCTCAATCTGTTAAAAATGACATTTCTACTTTTGCAGGAAGAATGCAACAATTTTCTCATCTTTTTAATCAAAGAAATATTATTGTTGGAGTTGATGAAATTGAATTAGGAACTGACTCAGATGAAGCAGCTTCTTTGTTTAAAGTAATAGTAGAAGATTTAATTAAAAAAGATATTTCTATTATTATTACAACTCACCATAAAAGATTAGCAGCCCTAATGGCTTCAAATCCTCAAGTTGAACTAATTGCTGCTTTATATGATGAAGTTAATAGAAAACCAACTTATGAATTCTTACAAGGAACTATTGGACGATCGTATGCATTTGAAACAGCTTCTAGGTATGGAATTCCATTATCTGTTGTAAATAGAGCAAAAGAAGTTTATGGTGATGATAAAGATAAATTAAATGATTTAATTGAAAAATCATCAGATTTAGAGAGAGAATATAAAGAAAAACTAGCTATTTTAGATGAAGAAATTTCTTTACATCAAAAATTAAATAAAAATCTTAAAGATCAAAAAGAAGATTTAGATGATCATATTTATAATGAAAAATCAAAACTTCATAAAGAATATAAAGATGCAACTAGTGAAGCTAAAAAAGCTATTAAAGCAAAAGTTTATAAAGAATCTCATCAACATTTAAATACAGCTCATACTAAAATGAAAGAAATCAAAGTTAAAAAAGTTGAAGAAGTGATTTCTTTTAAAGTTGGTGATAGAGTTAAATATAATGATAGTAAAGGTGAGATTGAGTCAATAAAAGGAAAAAAAGCCTTTATTGAAACAGATGCTGGAATGAGGCTACAGGTAAATTTAACTGATTTAAGAAGATCAGGAAATAAACCTAAAGTCCAAATTAAAAAAAGAGTTTCAGTAACTGTTCAAAAACCAAGATCTGGTCATATTAAATTAGATTTACATGGCCAAAGGTCTGATGAAGCTATTGACAATTTAGATAAATTTTTATCAGACTCACTAATTGCTGGTTTTGATGAAGTTTTAGTATATCATGGAATTGGAACAGGTAAGTTAGCTTATGCTGTAAAACAGTTCTTAGATATTCATCCTTGTGTAAAAGGATATTCTGATGCACCTGCTGCTTCTGGTGGTTTTGGGGCTAAGATAATTAAACTTTAATTATCTTCTTCTTATAGAAGCTAATAAATAAATATTAGCTTCTATTTATTCTAATTATTTCTTTATCTTAATTTGAAACTTTGTTTTTATTAATGAGTGATTATTTTTATGATTAATTATTTTATCATTAATTTCTATATTATTTATTTTATGTTCTTGGAAATATTTATATATATTTTTAGCTCTTAATTTAGCTAAATTACTTAAGTCAATTTCACTTATTTTAATAGAACTTTTTATTCTGAATTTTAACTTATTAATATAAGACTTTGTATTTAATACATTA